>URQR01000001.1 GCA_900550065.1 uncultured Eubacteriales bacterium
GTTTTCCTGCATTGTATGGACCAGTCCCTTCACCATTCTATCATTATTCAGCGTACAAACCCAAAGAAGGTACGGCGCGCCTTTACCGCAGGAGGGACAGTGTTTCGACACCGGCTTCTTCTAACGTCACGCCTGCGTAACGTTGTTTAGTCTCTGTCAAACCAAGCCCAAAACCGCGCCCAGAGACCCGGTTTCCCGTTTTTGGACACGCTTCCTGTACGCGGTACAGTGAGGATGCCCTCCTCCTTCATTTCGCGCAGGCGCTGTGCATCCTGCCGCCTTTGCTCGGGGGAGGGCGGTGCCTTTCTCGCAGTGCGTGACACAGGTATCCGCGCCGGTTCTTCCTGTGGAGGCGCTTTACGCGCCGCGGCATGTATATTTGCCGGAACGGGGGTCTCTTTTTCAAACATTTCGAAAAAGTATCGCTGTGAGTCGAGTGTTACGCCCTCTTCGCCACGGAAACGCACATAATTCCCATTTGGCTGCATGACACGCGCCTTGACATTGTCTTTGTCTATAATAGAAAGCATCCGAATCAGCGTCTTTTTGTTTTTTTCGCTTTGAATCGGTGCGGCGACTTCGACGCGGCGATGTGTATTGCGCGTCATAAAGTCGGCGGAGGAGATATAAATTTCACAGTCATCGTCCGGCCCAAACATATAAATCCGCGAGTGCTCTAAATAGCGGCCGACAATACTTTTTACCGTAATGTTTTCGCTCTTGCCTTTTACGCCCGCCTTAAAGCAGCAGATACCGCGTACAAACAGCTTGATTCGTACGCCTGCTTGTGAGGCCTCTAAAAGCTTGTCTATAATTTCTTTATCTGTAACAGAGTTGCACTTTATTTTAATCTGCGCCTCTTGACCGTCCTTTGCGCGCCTTATTTGCCCGTCAATCAAATCCATAATCTTTGGGCTAAGGCAGTTTGGAGCAACAAGCAGTTTATTTGACTGCTCCACCGTTTGGGCCAGCATCAGACTGTTAAAGACGGAGAATGCCTCTGCACCGATCTGCTGGTCGGCAGTAATAACACATAGGTCCGTGTACTGCTCCGCGGTTTTTTCGTTATAGTTGCCCGTGCCAATCTGCGTGATAAATGCTGGTCGGCCGCCTTCTCTGCGCGTTATCAGCAGAAGTTTGGAGTGTACTTTGTAGTCGTCCAGCCCATACAGGATGTTACAGCCCGCGCTCTCTAATTGCTTCGACCAGTCGATGTTATTCTGCTCGTCAAAGCGCGCGCGCAGTTCCAATACGGCGGTTACGTCCTTACCGTTTTCGACCGCAGTTAAAAGTGCGGAGAGAATCTGTGAGTTTTTTGCGACGCGATAGAGCGTAATCTTGATTGACGTTACGTTCGGGTCGTTTGCCGCCTCCTCAAGCAGTCGGATAAAGGGCTTGATACTGTGATAAGGGTAAGCCAAAAGGATATCGCCGCGCTTTGCCTGCGCCATGATTGACTCGCTTTTATCCAGCGTTTTGGGATAAACGGGTGTAAGCGCGTCGTACAAGAGCGCCGGCTTCGTGCGCGCAAACTTCTGCGCGAGCGTAAACGCAAACGATACGTCAAACGGCGAACGCTCCGTAAAAATCTGCTGTTTGTCCAGCTTTAAGTTCTGGCAAAAGTATTTTACCACCCGGTCGGAAAGCGGCTTATTGACTTGCAGGCGCACAGCCGCAAGGCGGCGGCGCTTCTTAATCAGCTCCTGCATCACATCGCGCCAGTCCATATCCTGATCGTAGAGCGCCTCGTTTGCGTCGATGTCGGCGTTGCGCGTGACACGGAACAGCCACTTATCAATAAAGGTATACTTTGTAAAAATATCGCTCGCAAAGTGGTAAATTAATTCCTCAATCAGTACAAAATACGTCCCCTTATTTGTATTGATAAAATAAACTCGTTCAAACTGTGAATCAATTGGCACAATACCGAGTTTGAGCGCCTCGGATTTCGACTCCATATGCACCGCTACATAGAGCTCCTTATTTTTCAAAAAGGGGAACGGGTGGTGGTTATCGATGAGCTGCGGCGATAAAAACGGCAGGATTTCACTGACAAAATACTTTCGCAGCATCGCTTCGTTTGCATCCGAGATTTTTGAAAAGTTGATTTTTTTTACGCCCGCCGCGCCGAGCGACGCAATAATCGCGTCATAGGACGCATCCTTACGCGCCAGCAGCGGAGGAAGCGTCTTGCATACGGCGCTGATTTGTTCGCTTGCCGTCATATCGCACTTGTTTTCCGTTTCCTCCGGGCGGAACACCGACTGGTCGTACAGGCTCCCGATTCGCACCATAAAAAATTCGTCTAAGTTACTGCCAAAAATAGAGACAAATTTTAACCGTTCCAGCAGGGGGACGAGCGCATCCTCTGCCTCCTCTAAGACGCGCTCGTTAAAGCCGAGCCAGCTTATTTCCCGATTTATGTAGATGCTGTCGTCCTTTTTGCTCATACTCTCACCCCGTTTTATAATTATACTATAAATTAGCGTATAAACCAACGGCACGCTCGCGTGACGTTGCGCGAGCCGTCGGCTTGCGTATTGAAATTATTTGCTTTACTTATATACTAATATAATATACAATAATAGTATAAAATACAATAGAAAATGCATAAAGTAAAAGAAATTTTACACAAAAGCGGGCCGGATACAGAAAACGGCAGGGGAAGGAGCACATACGGATGAAAAAACGGATTGGAATTTTGACCAGCGGCGGGGATTGCCCGGGCTTAAACGCCACGATTCGCGGCGTTGCAAAGGCAGTATATGAAAAAATGGGAAAAGATGTGGAAATTATTGGGATAGAGGACGGGTACCACGGACTGATTTTCGGCGAATATCACGAGATGAAGCCGTCGGACTTTTCCGGTATATTGACGGTAGGCGGAACGATCTTAGGCACGTCGCGCACACCATACAGCAAGATGCAGGTGGTCGGGGAGGACAACGTCGACAAGGTGAAAAACATGAAGCAGAATTATAAGAAAATGGGGCTGGACTGTCTTTTGACGCTCGGCGGCAACGGTACGCATAAGACGGCGAACCTGCTTGCAAACGAGGGGCTAAACGTCATTGGCCTGCCAAAGACGATTGACAACGACATTTTCGGAACCGACGTGACGTTTGGCTTCCATACGGCGGTCGATACGGCGACGGACGTGATTGATAAAATCCACACCACCGCGTCGAGCCACAAGCGTGTTATGCTGATCGAAATTATGGGCAACAAGGCCGGCTGGCTGACGCTGTACTCTGGGCTCGCGGGCGGCGCGGACATTATTTTAATTCCGGAAATCCCCTACGATATTGACTCGGTGATGCACGCGATTGAAAAGCGCGCCCGCAAAGGCAGGCCGTTTTCCATTATTGCGGTTGCGGAGGGCGCGATGTCGGTCGCGGAGTCGAAGCTGAAGAAAAAGGAACGCCAACAGCAGCGCGCGAAGCAGGGGCAGACAACGGCGACTCAGCTCATTGCAAACGAGATTAAAGAGCGGTCAAGCTATGAAACGCGCGTCGTAATCTCGGGCCACATTGTACGCGGCGGCAGCCCATCGGCCTATGACCGCGTACTGGCAACACAGTTCGGCGCGTATGCGGCGGAATTAATCAGCAAGGAGATTTTTGGCGTAACGGTTGCCATGCGCAACAATGTGGTGACGCACAATCAGCTCAGTGACATTGCCGGAATTACGAAATTCGTGCCGCAGGACAACCAGATGCTGTCCGTTGCGCGCAGCATGGGTATTAGTTTAGGAGACTGAAGCAGCCGAAAGGAGGCGGATGATATGCATGCAAACAATGCGGACTGGTATAAGTACGGATGGGACCTGAGTATCAAGAATCAATCGTGGGTAGAGGACACGGAGAATCAGGTGGCGTTCCTCATCAAAACGCTTGCCCTGACAGGTGGGGAGCGTATTTTAGACTTAGCCTGCGGCTATGGCCGCCATGCGCTCTCCTTTGCGGAAAAAGGGTTTCGTGTCGTTGGGGTTGACCTTACTAAAGTGTATATTGAGGACGCAAAATGTACGGCGGCGAAGGAGAATCTGCCGGCGGAGTTTATCTGTGCGGACATCCGCGAGGTTACGTTTGAAAATGAGTTCGATGTTGTGCTGAATTTAGCGGACGGGGCGATTGGCTACTTGGAGTCAGAAGAAGAAAACCTCAAAATATTTGATGTGATTTCCCGCGCGCTGAAGCGCGGCGGAAAGCACTTTATGGATGTGTGCAGTGCCGCACATGCCGAAAAATATTTTCCGAAAACAAATTGGGAAATCGGCGAAAAGGCGTTGGCGCTGGCGCAATTTGACTGGGACGCGGCTTCGCGCAGGATGCTTTACGGCGGCGCGGATATACCATACGGGCTTGTGGCCCATAAACCAGAGGTTGTGTTGGGGAATCCTACGCGCCTATATACCATGGATGAGCTAAAAGAAATTCTAAGACAACGGGGCATGGAAATTGTAAAAACATTTTCGGATTATTATGGGGCAGAGGAGTCGGATAAAAAGCTTCAGCTCCTTGTCTATGCAAGAAAGCAGTAAAAAATGTGCAAAACCACATAGTTATGCACATTTTCACGTGGATAACTATGTGGATAATTTAAATATACACAAACTTATTTCACTTTTCAACTATAATATAACATCCGCAAGCCGCCGTTTCGGGACATAGTGTACATCGTTTTTATCGCGGTAATACGCTACGTTGCCGTCCGGCCGTGCCTCAGTCAGTATAATTGTTTCGTCCGGCGCGCCAATCGCAATTACGAGCATAGGCCTGATATGCTGCGCCAGACCCAGCGTTTCCGACAGCTTACCGGTATGAAAGTTACCAATCATACACCCGCCGAGTCCCTGTTCCGTTGCGGCGAGCAGAATCGTCTGCGCCGCGATGCCCACGTCACGCAGGTATTTTGTCTGTGCGCTGTCAACTTGTTCGTCCTGGCAAATCACAATAAAAGCGGGCGGGCATTTATCCGGATGCGGAAGCGTCATATCCGGCAGGGCGGCGGCCCATTTTGTAAGCGGCTGGATACGCGCGGCCTCCTCTTTCGTAGAGACGAGGTAATACTTGAGTGGCTGGACATTGCCGCTCGACGCTGCGAGCCGCGCGCAGTCGGCAAGATACAAAAGCTCCTCGCGCGTGACCGCGCGGCCCGCATCAAAGCCGCGGCAGCTTCTGTTCTTTAAAACTAAATCCTTGAACATATTGTCCTGCCTCCTATATGAAATCAGTTAATCGGCCCATAGTTCATCCATCAGGCCTTTTATTTTTTTCTTTCTTTTTTCTGTTTCTTCTTTGTCTATGGATATTGTTACCACATCGCCCTCTGCCGCCCCGGGCACAAGTGTACGCGGCAAGTCCGTAAAGCGCCCGTCCGGCAGCTCTACCACCGCAAAGTCGTTTTCAAACCGGTCTATTATCACTGTCATATCGTTCCCTCGCTTTCTATTTTCCGACGCAAAACTGCGCAAAAATTTCATCCACGATATCCGCGCTGACGCTTGCGCCTGTAATTTGGCCCAAGCTTTCGAGTGCGGCGGATATATCGATGATGCACATATCCATTGGCATACCCGAATCAAGCGTTTCAAGCGCGCCCGCAAGCGCCGTTTTCGCCGTCGTCAGTGCCTCGATATGGCGTAGGTTAGAGATAAGTGTGCTCGATGCACTGACCGCACCGAGCCTACATATAGAGGCGATTGTCCGCCGCAGCGTTTCGACCCCGTCGCTTGTCTTTGCGCTGATTGTTACAATCGGGTCGCCGCCGGCCTGCTCTTGCAGGGAAGACAGGTCGTACGCCGCCGCTAAGTCGGATTTGTTGACGACAATAATCCGCTTCTTCTGCGCGGTCAGCGCAAGAATCTCTACGTCTTCTTCCGTGATAGGAACGGCATTGTCAAAGAGCGCTAAGACGAGGTCCGCACTTTCAATATATTGCCGGGTACGGTCTACGCCGATTTTTTCCACCGCATCGCCTGTTTCGCGCAGGCCCGCCGTATCAAACAAACGCAGTGCAACGCCGTCAATACTGATACTTTCTTCTATTACGTCGCGCGTCGTACCGGCAACCTCCGTCACGATTGCACGCTGTGACTGTGTGAGAGCATTGAGCAGCGACGATTTTCCGACGTTTGGCTTGCCGGCAAGAATGCACCACAGCCCTTCCTTCGCAATGCGCCCGCTGTCCGCACCTGCAAGCAGCGTATCGCACGCGGAAACCGCCGCCGTCAGCGTATCGCGCAGCCCCGCTTCCGACAAATCGGCGATTTCGTCGTCCGGGTAGTCGACTGCCGCCGCAAACTGCGCCGCCGTATATAAAAGCGGCGCGCGGATTTGCTCAATCTGCCGGGATAAGCCGCCCTCAAGCTGGCTGACAGCGTTTTTGATTGAGGCGTCGCTGTCCGCATGAATCACGTCGAGCACAGCCTCGGCCCGCGCAAGGTCGACCCGCCCGTTTAAAAACGCACGTTTTGTAAATTCCCCCGGCTGCGCCATGCGAGCCCCGGCTTGTAACAACAGCCCGAGCGTCTTTTGCAGGATGGCGGGCGAGCCGTGCGTGGAAAGCTCCACAACATCCTCTGCCGTAAAGGTACGCGGCGCGCGCATTACGGCCGCCATCGCTTCGTCCACCACATTGCCGGTCGCTTGCTCGACAATGTGGCCATAGTGTACGGTGTGGCTCGGCGCGTCGTACAGGCGCTTTCCGGAGGGCGTCCGAAACACTTTGCCGGCAAGCGCGAGTGCGCGCGGCCCGCTGACGCGGATGACCCCGATTCCGCCTATGCCGGGCGGCGTCGCAATTGCCGCGATTGTATCTGTTTGGTTAGAGGGCATACCCAATTCCCCTTTCACAAGTCGAAT
This sequence comes from uncultured Eubacteriales bacterium, assembly GCA_900550065.1. Taxonomy (GTDB): domain Bacteria; phylum Bacillota; class Clostridia; order UBA1381; family UMGS1253; genus Aphodoplasma. The sequence goes on from URQR01000001.1 coordinate 6,867, forward strand.
GAAAAATCCGCACCGGCAAGGTGCGGATATCGATTATACAGTTTATCGTCTTCCTCTGGAGTCGTTTTTCAGCGCAACGACCACCTTGCGGTTCGGCTCCTCGCCAATGGAGTATGTATGCACAGCCGCATGGCTTTGCAGCGTTGCATGGATGACACGCCGCTCATACGGATTCATTGGCTCAAAGATGTGCCGTCTGCCGGTCTTTACGACCTTGTCCGCAATCCGATTGGAAAGCGCTGTAAGCGCCTCCTTGCGTTTTGCACGGTAGTTTTCCGTGTCAATCGACACCTTTGTATACGGGCCGTCCAAACGGTTCACAACAAGGCTGGTCAGGTATTGCACCGCGTCTAACGTATCGCCGCGTTTTCCGATAATAATTCCCATATCGTCGCCCGAAAGATTAATGTTTAGCGCATCCGCCCCCTCATCAATCGCAACGTCAACTTTCATACCCATGCTGAAAAACAACTCGTCTAAAAACGCCCTTGCGACGGAGGCCGGGGTCGGCTTGAGCGTAACGGCAACCTTCGCGTCCTTGCCGCCCAAAATCCCGAACAGGCCCTTTGCCCCCTCTTCAAGAATTTCAATTTCTACCATATCTCTTGTCGCGCCAAGCTCAGACAGCGCAAGGTTAATCGCTTCATCTGTGCTTTTTGCGGTCTTTTCGATTCTTTTTGACTGTATCGATAACAACTGTGTTTTCCTCCTTCTTCTTGAAATACGCCACGGTAAAGTACTGCTGCACCATCTGTGCAAGATTGGACACAATCCAGTACAGGCCGACGCCTGCCGGCAGAGTAAACGTAAACAAAATCGACATAATCGGCATCATCAGCATCATCGACTTACTCATCGAAGCCGCCGGATTTGCCTCTGCTGCCGCACCTGATGTGGGCGATGGCTGCGGTGTGTTCTGCGGCGTCATTTTACTGAGCATCCATGAGGTTAGACCCGATAGCGCGGGAATCAGCAAAAGCGGCAGCGTCGCCCACAACTGCGGGCTGACCTGTCCGACCAAAAGCGCATTGAGCGGCCCCCATACCTCGCTCGGGTACCGCGAAAGGTCGAGTCCAAGAAAGTTAAAGTTGATGACCCAGTCGGAAAAGCCCTGTACCGCCGGATTCGCGGCAAAATTACTCAGTGCAATCTGAAAGTTGTTTGCGAGCCCCTCCATTGTCGAGGTCAAAAACCCGGCCGGCGCAACCGCCGAAAGGTCGGGATTATTCGCAACCACTTGCTGCAAATTAATTACGGCATTAATATTCTCCGGTGCGTTAAAGTTGATCCGCAGCATGTACGACAGCGGTTTTTGAATCACCTGAAACAGACCAATGATAATTGGAAACTGCAACAGCATCGGCAGACATCCGCTCGCGGGGTTTGCCCCGTTTGCTTGATACAGCTCCATCATTTCCTTGTTGAGCTTTTCTTTGTCGTTGGCATACTTTTTCTGAAGCTCCTGCAATTGCGGCATCAATTTCTGCTGCTTGACCATCGACTTTTGCGACTTTAGGTTGAGCGGCAAAATAAGAAGCTTGATAATAATCGTAAATATAATCAGCGCAACGCCGTAATTTGGGATAAAATTATAAATCAACTCTATAATAAATCCCATTGGCTGAACAATCAGCCACGTAAAAATATTACCCATATTTGTGTATTCTCCTCGGTTAAAATAGAAAACGCTTTACAGCAAAAGAAGTATGCCCTACTTAAGTGGGTCATAACCGCCCTTGCACAGCGGATTGCACCGCAGAATCCGCCACAACGCCAGAAGCGCGCCCTTAAACGCGCCGTACTTGCTGACTGCTTCGTAGGCATATTGGGAACACGTCGGGTAAAACCGGCAGCATTTCCTGCCCTTATAGGGAGAGATATGACTCTGATAAAACCGAATGATATGAAGTAAAAGCGTTTTCATCCTATCTCACTTGCTCTCTTTGCCCTGTGCGTTTGTTTCCTGCTGCGGCAGGATACCGCTTTTTTTCAGCAAGTATCCTATGTCGCCCCGGATATTGTAAAAATCGGCCTGTGCCGCACGGTTCCTTGCGACAATAACCATTTTGTAGCCGACGGCAAGCTCGTGTTCGCGCAGGCGGTAACATTCTTTAATCAGCCGCCGCACACGGTTGCGTACAACCGCGCACCCTAACTTTTTTGTTACGGTGATGCCCAATGTGTTTTCCGTGTCCCGGGTCTTCTTATAATAAAGAACCAAATACCCGGCCGCGACCGACTTGCCCCGTCTATAGAGGTACTTAAAGTCGCGGTTATACTTCATAGATGAAGTTTTCTCCAATTCCGATCACCGTCCGCACCCTTTGGCTGGTGACGACCCACAAGGCTTTAGAAAAAAGGTGTCTAAAATAAAAGGCCACAAAGTGGCCCTTTACGCTGACAATTTTTTTCTACCCTTAAGTCTTCTTCTAGCCAGAACTTTTCTGCCGTTGGCAGTGCTCATTCTTTTTCTGAAACCGTGAACCTTACTTCTCTGTCTCTTCTTAGGCTGGTATGTTCTAAGCATTCTTTTACACCTCCTGCAAGCTATTTGAAAGCAGACGAAAAACCATCTGCAAATACGCATGATAATCCGACCCGATTTTACGGATACGGTAAATATTATACATAGTTTGCCCCGTAATGTCAAGCTTTTTTTGATTTGTTCCGGTAAATGTTGTACATGTACCAATATGTGGGGAAAACAATAGAAGACATACAAGATACAGAACGGTCTAAGCAAAAAAGGAGCCGACAGCCCGGCCCCTTTTGAATATTAGATTATCCAATTATAAACTCGTTGCCCAGCTCATATACTTCCTCTTCCCATTCATACATCCTGTCGCTGACAATGTCGAGGAGCGTCGTTGGCGTAACAACATTTTTGAAAAGCGCGTCAATCAATTCTAACACGAGCACTTTTTCACAGCTGAGCATTGGCGCCGCTTTGCGCTCAATGACTTCGCCCGACCTTAAGACGACTTCAACGCCGTAACTGCATATGCCGATCCCGTTTTCTGAGACAATTTCCTCTTCTGTCAGGAAATAATCGAGAAAGAAGGACTCGTCGGATAGCATGTTCATTTGTTTCGTTGTTGTTACAAGGACCTTGTTCATTTGATTGACTCCCCCACATGAGATTTTACTAAAATTTTTTCAAATTTGTTATTTATAATAAAACAAGTCGCACAATTTGTGGAAAATGATTACAGGTTGAATGCTTTTGTTTTATTATTATATTACAGTCCTGTTGCATATGCATTACAGAACTATTATAGCAATTATATGTAAGGTTGAAAAGTGGATTTGGTTGCTAAAATTCGACATAAATAGACACAATATAGATAAAAACAGTACCCAAAGTATGATTATGAGAATACATGCATGAATATAATTGGAATTGCTCAAGAAAAATGTCGAAAAATGGCGATCAAATTATAGCTATTTTTAATAAGAAGCAACACAAAGACGAAAAAATCAAACGAGATAGGGGATTATAGCAGATTTTAAATAAAAAATATGTGTCTCTATGGCTTATAACGCAAGCTGGATAGGTGTGCGGAAGTTTTTTACTGATAAGGCTTGAAAATGGTGCCTGAAAGGTGTATATTAAGGAGTATAAATAAGGGAAGCAGACGCTTTTAATAATGAGGAGAGATGAAATGAAGGCAGTTATCACAGTAATTGGGCACGATAGGGTAGGGATTATAGCCACGGTATCGAATATTTTGGCTGCGGCAAAAATCAATATACTTGATATTTCCCAGACGATTATGCAGAATATGTTTACTATGATCATGCTTGTCAATATCGAGCAATGTACGGAAAGCTTCGACGCAATTGCAAAAAAGCTGGAGGCCGCGGGTGAGGATATGGGTTTATCTATCCGGATTCAGCATGAAGATATTTTTAATTCTATGCACAGAATTTAACGGCAGGCGCTAAAAATTGTACGGCCCGCCGAAAGGACTGCGCGGGGCGCCGGTAGGCGTCCTTTGCTGCATATGGCGATTAATTTATAGAAAGGCTGATAGGACGGTTATGCTCAATAAGTTTGAAATTATAGAAACAATTAAAATGTTTGACGAGGAGCACCTCGATGTACGGACAATTACGATGGGGATATCGTTAAAAGACTGCGCGGACCCAGACATAGACAAGATGTGTGAAAAGGTATACACGAAAATTACGACGCTCGCAAAAGACCTCGTGAAAACGGGCGAGGATATCGAGCGCGAGTATGGTATACCGATTATTAACAAGCGGATTTCCGTTACGCCTGCGTCGAATTTGTGCGAGCACGCGGCTTCTATAGACGACTGTGTCAAAATTGCAAAAACGCTTGACCGTGCGGCAAAGGAAACGGGCGTTAATTTTATCGGCGGATATTCGGCGCTGGTTCATAAGCATTATACAAAGGGCGACCGGATGCTGATTGCGTCGATTCCGGAGGCGCTCGCCGTAACGGAGCGCGTCTGCTCGAGCGTCAATGTTGCGACGACGCGTGCGGGTATCAATATGGATGCGGTAAAACAAATGGGGCAGATTATTAAGGATGCGGCGCAGCGTACGGAAGAGTCGGGAGGCTTTGCGTGTGCAAAGCTCGTTGTATTTGCCAATGCGGTGGAGGATAACCCGTTTATGGCCGGCGCGTTCCACGGCAGCGGCGAGGGCGAGTGCGTTATCAACGTGGGTGTCAGCGGGCCGGGCGTAGTAAAGTGTGCGCTTGAAAAGATTGGGCCGGAGGCCGACTTTGAGCTGGTCGCTGAAACGGTGAAAAAGACGGCGTTTAAAATTACGCGCATGGGCCAGCTCGTGGCAAAGGAAGCGTCGCGCCGGCTCGGCGTACCGTATGGCATTGTGGACTTGTCGCTCGCGCCGACACCGGCGGTCGGCGACAGTGTGGCATATATATTAGAAGAGATGGGCTTGGAAAAGTGCGGTGCGCACGGCACAACGGCTGCGCTTGCGCTTTTAAACGATGCGGTAAAAAAGGGCGGCGTTATGGCGTCGAGCTATGTCGGCGGCCTGTCGGGCGCGTTTATTCCGGTCAGCGAGGACGCAGGCATGATTGCAGCGGCACAATGCGGCGCGCTTTCGCTTGAAAAGTTGGAGGCAATGACGTGCGTGTGCTCGGTTGGGCTCGATATGATTGTTGTTCCCGGCGACACGAGCGCGGCGACCCTGTCGGCGATTATTGCAGACGAGGCCGCAATCGGTGTGGTCAATAACAAGACGACTGCGGTGCGTATTATCCCCGCGCCGGGCAAGACGATTGGAGACATGGTGGAGTTTGGCGGCCTTTTGGGGAGCGGACCGGTAATGCGCGTAAGCGAGTACGGCTCGGAGACGTTTATTGGCCGCGGCGGGCGGATTCCCGCGCCGCTACACAGCCTAAAAAACTAAATAAATGAAGTAAGAGGAAAGGGGCGTTTGGCATGATTACGGTTTTTAACAGGAGTTGTTGCTTTACAGGAGTTGACCTTGCACAATTTTCAGAGGCGCGCGGGGTGTTGGACGAAAACAAGATTCCGTATAAGTGTAAAATGCGGAGTCAGTCGGGCCCCTTTACACCACAGGCGGCTAACAGAGCGACGACGGAGTTCGGCGGTTCGGCGGGTGTGTTTGTGCAGTATGAGATTTTTGTTCATAGACAGGATGAGGCCAAAGCACGCCATTTGATTAAAACGGGTCATACTTCTTAGTTTTTTGGGTATAAATACGCGAGCGTGGACGCTTTGCACGACGGTGTGCAAAGCGTGCCCTTGCATGGGGGTAGAAAAATGATTACAGTATTTAATAGGGCGTGCGTCTATACCGGCTTTGATATGAAAGCTTTTGCGGATATTCGCGCCGTTTTGGAGCAAAATAACATTCCATACCGGTATAAGCTGCGCACACGGACGGGGCAGTGGACGCCGGACGGGACGATTCGCGCTCATGCGGGCAGCTATGGAGAAAATGCATCCTCTTCAACGGAGTATGCGGTCTATGTCCAAAAAAGTCAGGCGGAGCAGGCACAGGTATTAATTGGCGCCCCGCGGGAAATTATATAATTGATAGCACGATAGCAAAGGCAGGTGGCGGCAATGGATACGCTGATTAAAAGCATATTGCAGATTGAGTCCGACGCGCAAAAGCTCGTCGCGGAAGAGAAGGCGCGGCAGGCGCATTTTGAGCAGGACTGCGCGGACAAGCGCGCCCAAATGGAGCAGGAAATCGGCGGCCGCTGTGAGCGCCGCATGGCGCAGATGCGCGAGGCGGAGGAGGCGTACCGCGCCAGCGAAATCAGTAAAATCCGGTCAGAGGCGGAGGGGCGTCTGCGCGTACTTGAGGCGCATTATGAAGAAAGCAAGGGCGAATGGGTGCGCCGGCTCGTCGGCAATATAGTAGGCGGTGAGTGACGATGGGTGTGACGGCTTATTCCGCGCTGCAGGCAAAGACAGCCGCAATGCGCGCCAAGCACCTGAGTGCGGCGCAGTATGACGAATTGAAGGGTAAGACAAGCGTAAGCGAGGCGGTTGCCTATTTAAAGTATAACACGGTCTATGCACCGCTTTTAGAGCATGTGAGCGAGCGGACACTGCACCGCGGCGATTTAGAGCGGCTGTTAGACAGTTATTTGCAGTCAGAGGTGCAAAAGCTTTACAGTTTTTGCAGCGACAGCCAAAAACAGATTTTATCCTATACGTATGTCCGGTATGAAATCGGGATTTTAAAGCGTATTTTGCGCGCGCTTTATGCGGGCAAAACGATTGAGATTACGTTTGACACAGACGGTTTTTTCGCGGGGAAGCTGTCGTTTGACCCGGCCGCCGCGGCGCAGGCGGGCTCTGAGCGGGAGCTGTTGGCTGCCCTAAAAAACACGCCGTACTACGAGGTGCTCGCGCCGCCGCTTAGCTCCGGTGCGGATTTGTTTGTGGCGGAGTCGGCGCTTGACGTATATTATTTTAAATATGCGTGGCGCATGAAGGGCAAGGCGCTGAAGGGCAAAGACAAGAAGATGATTGAGGAGTCGTTCGGCAGCGAAATCGACATGAAAAATCTGTGCTGGATATACCGCCAAAAACGGTATTACAATATGCCGGGCGAGCTGATTTTTGCAACAATTATTCCAATTCATTATAAAATCCCGCGCGAGGCGCTGATTGAGATGATTCGTACGCCGGATGCGGACAGCTTTGTCGCGCTGGCGCGGCAAACGCGCTATGCACGCCTGTTCGACGGCCTTGACAGCCGGTTTATTGAGCAAAACTACGACGAGATGGTGATGGCGCGGATGCGTAAGCTGATGCAGGCCGACCCGTTTTCGATTGCGTGTCTGATTGGATATACACATTTTTTGGAAAGTGAAATTGCAAGGATTGTAACCGCGGTGGAATGTATCCGCTACGGGACGCACATATAAATTCAGTTTCGCTGTGTGAAAGGAGGCTTTCGGATGGCAATTGCGAAAATGAATCTGGTCAATATCATCGGCAGGGCGGACGACTTTGACCGGGTTTGCGCAAAATATTTGCTGGACTGCGATATGCATATTGAAAATGCAGTTGGCGCGCTTGACAATATTGCCGGGCTTACGCCGTACAGCGACGAGGATTCGTATTCTGACCTGATTGCGCGCGTAGAGGCCGTCTACAACCGCGCTGGGTTTTGCCCTACCGTGCTGCCGGATGCGGACGCACTGCCGTGCGGCGGAGCGGACTACGAACAAACGCTGGCGCAAATCAATGACAAAATGCTTGCGCTGGAGGAAGAACGCGAGTCGCTTGAGCGGCAGATACACGAAAACGAACGTGTTATTTCACAGCTTAAACCGCTTTTGTCAATTGACAATGTAGACGTGGACAGCTTTTTTCACTTCGACTTTGTGAAGTTCCGGTTTGGGCGTATGCCGAAAAAGAGTATGCAGACGCTTAGCGGCTACCTCTACGATATCGACGCGTTTTTTATCCAGACGAGCGAAGATAGCGACTACATTTGGGGAATGTACTTTATGCCCGCGCTGCTGGAGGAAAAGATTGACGGCGTGTTTGCGTCGCTCTATTTTGAGCGGACGCGTATCTCGGACAAGGCGCATGGCACAGCGAAGGAAGCGACCGTGACGTTGGAGCTGGAAAATGAGCGGCTGGGCAAACGACGGGAAAAGATTGACAACGAGGTGAAGTCGATTCTTGACCAAGACCTTCGTGAGCTCAATGTAATCTATTCAGCCCTGCTGCTCGGGCGGCGGGTTGGCGAGATCAAACGCTACGCAGCGCACACGAAGGATTCGTTTTATGTGGTGGCGTGGATGGACAATGCACAGGCAGATCGGCTGATGCGCGCGGTGAAAAGCGAGGACAGTGTCGTCATCGTGACGGAAAAGCCGGAAACGGTCGACAAGGTTAAGCCGCCGACGCGGCTGAAAAACAGTGTGCTTGTCCGCCCGTTCGAGCTGTTTGTACGTATGTACGGCACGCCGGGCTACAACGAGATTGACCCGACAGGGATTGTCGCGCTCACGTACTTTCTGATGTTCGGAATTATGTTCGGCGATGTGGGGCAAGGGCTTCTTATTATGATTGTTGGGTTTTTGTTTGGCAGGCTCAAAAAATCGAGCCTCGGCAACATTATCGGCATTGTCGGAATTTCGTCGACGATTTTTGGCTTCGTTTACGGCTCGGTTTTCGGATACGAGGACATATTGCCCGCGCTGATTCACCCGATGGAGAAGATGAATTTTATGCTGATTGCCGCAGTCGCGCTCGGCGCGGTGATTATTGCGTTTGCAATGGTTTTAAATATTATTAATGCGGTGAAGTCAAAGGACGCCGGACGGGCGATTTTCTCGCAGAACGGGCTCGCCGGTCTGATATTTTACTTTGCGGCGATTGTAGCGGGGCTTAGCATGTTCCTAAACTTTGGGATCCAGATTGCACCGTGGCTGATTGGGATATCAATCGGCGTGCCGCTTCTGATGATTTTTGTGCAGGAACCGCTCTCTATGCTGATAGAGAAGAAAAAGGACTGGATGCCGGAAAAGAAGGGCATGTTCATAGTCGAAAAGTTTTTTGAGCTGTTTGAAATATTACTCAGCTTTATCACCAACACGATGTCGTTTATCCGTGTCGGCGCGTTTGCACTAAACCATGTCGGGATGATGAGCGTTGTGTTCCTGTTGTCGGATATGGCGCAGGGGGGCAGTATTGTGGTGCAGGTGCTCGGCAACCTGTTGGTTATTGGGCTTGAAGGCCTGATTGTCGGGATTCAGGTGCTGCGCCTTGAGTATTATGAAATGTTTTCACGGTTTTTCGTTGGGGATGGGAAAGAGTTCCAAAATATTAATCAAAAGTAAACGGAGGGCTTGCAATGTTAGTTACGATTACTTCCATCGCATTGATTTTAAGTGTGGCGGTGCCGCTTGCCGCGTATTTAAAAATGGGAAAAAAGCACGGGAAGGGGCTGCTTGCCGCAAACGTGATTTCCTTTTTCTCAGTCGTGCTTGTAGCAACGGTGTGTGCGTTTAGCCCGTCGCCCGTTTTGGCGGACGCTGCGCCCGCGGCGGCAGCTGCGGCCGATAATGGAATGGCGTATCTTGCGGCGGCTTTGGTTACGGGGCTGGCCTGCATCGGCGCGGGTATCGCTGTTGCGGCGGCGGCAAGCGCCGCGCTCGGCGCAATCAGCGAAAACGACAAAATTATGGGTAAGGCGCTTATCTTCGTTGCGCTTGCGGAAGGTATCGCGCTCTATGGTCTGCTCGTTACATTCATGATTCTCGGCCGGATTTAGGAGGGCGCGCCTATGAAGATGTATGTCATCAGCGACAATGTCGATACGCGCACAGGGATGCGCCTTGCCGGAATTGAGGGCTGTGTCGCGCACGGCGAGGCAGAGGTACGTGCCGCGCTCGACCGCGCGCTGGCGGACGAGCAGATTGCTGTTTTACTCATGACGCAGAAGGCACAGCGCGACGCGGCGGCGTATGTGTCCGAGGTAAAGTTAACACATACGCGCCCGCTGATTGTGAGTATTCCGGACCGGCACGGGCTAGACAAAAACCAGAACGCAATCACGGACTATATTAAAGACGCGATTGGATTAAAGCTATAGCCGGCGGGAAGCCAGAGGAACGGATAAAATTAACTATGCCGGAGCGGGGTGAAGCATATGGCGGCAAATAAAATCAACGATACTGCAAAGCTGCAAAGCTTTGCGCGCTACGTCACGAGCGACGCGGCGAAACAGCGCGCGGCGCTGGCGCGCGAACTGGACGAGCGCTGGGCGCGTATGGTGGACGAAACGGAGCTTGCGCTCTACGGGCAGGCGTACGAGAAGATTCAGCGCTGCCGGACAGAACTGACACATGCGACGAACGAAGCGCTGAGCCGCGAAAAGCTATCGTGCAAACGGCGGCTGTCGGCACGGCGCAGCGAGATGATGGGAACCGTGCTGGAGACGGTGCGTACGGAGCTAACTACCTTTACTAAAAGCGCGGATTATTACCCGTGGCTGCTGCGCGCATCACGCGGCGCGGTTCGTGTGCTCGGAGAAGGAAATATTATTTTGTACCTGAACGGCACGGATGCGGCACATGTACAAAGGCTTGCCTCGGACACGGGGTGCCGGGTAGAGCTGCTCGCGCCTGCGCACGACGTGCTCGGCGGCGTAAAGGCGGTCAACAGCGATACACATACGGCAGTGAACCGGACACTTGCCTCCATGCTGGAGGAGCAGCGGGAGGAGTTTTTAAGGTTTTGCAATCTTGGCATGTAAGGCGAGGTGGTAGCAGTGGGAGCAAAAGGTGAAATATATGGCATCAACGGGCCGGTTATCGAGGTTGTCGGAGACAGTAATTTTACGATGCTGGAAATGGTCAGCATCGGCGAGATGGGACTGATTGGCGAGGTAATCGGGATTCGGGCCGATAAAACGATTGTACAGGCGTACGAGTCGACGACGGGCGTAAAGCCGGGCGAGACGGTTACGGGGAGCGGAAGCCCTATGCTGGCGACGCTTGGACCGGGGATTATCGGCAACATTTTTGACGGAATCCAGCGCCCTCTGCGCAGTCTCGCGCAGCAGGCCGGCGCATACATTGACCGCGGCGTGGACGCGCCGCCGCTTGATGAAACGAGAAACTATGAAGTAGAAGTATTTGTAAAAGAGGGCGATATGGCCGAGGGCGGTAAAATCGTCGCGCAGACGCCGGAAACGCCCCTGATTATGCATAAAATTATGATACCGCCCGGCGTGAGCGGCACAGTGACGTTTGCCGCGCCGAGCGGGGCGTATACAGTCGACGACGTGATTGCACGCGTAACGGATGGCAAAGGGCAGGAGCACGAAATCAAGCTGTTTCAAAAATGGCCGATTCGCCGCCCGCGCCCGCACAAGGAGCGCAAGCCGACGACGATACCGCTTATCACGGGCCAGCGTATTATTGATTCGCTGCTGCCAATCGCAAAGGGCGGTACGGCGGCAGTGCCGGGCGGCTTCGGCACGGGTAAGACGATGACCCAGCACCAGCTCGCGAAGTGGGCCGATGCGGACATTATCGTCTATATCGGCTGCGGCGAGCGCGGAAACGAGATGACACAGGTATTAGAGGATTTTTCAAAGCTGATTGACCCGAAGTCGAACCGCCCGCTTTTGGACCGTACGGTACTGATTGCGAACACGTCGAACATGCCGGTCGCGGCGCGTGAGGCGAGCATCTATACAGGCGTGACACTGGCGGAGTACTACCGCGACATGGGCTACCATGTGGCTATCATGGCGGATTCGACGTCGCGCTGGGCCGAGGCGCTGCGCGAGATTTCGGGCCGGCTTGAGGAGATGCCGGCGGAGGAGGGCTTTCCGGCGTATTTGTCGAGCAGGCTGTCGGAGTTTTACGAGCGTGCAGGGCTTTGTGTAAATTTGAACGGCACAGAGGGCTCGGTAACGATTATTGGCGCGGTTTCGCCGCAGGGCGGCGACTTTTCCGAGCCGGTGACGCAGAATACGAAGCGGTTTGTCCGCTCGTTTTGGGCGCTGGACCGTTCGCTCGCGTATGCAAGGCACTATCCGGCGATTAACTGGATTAATTCCTACAGCGAGTACATTGACGACCTGACGCCGTGGTATGACACGAATTTGTCGCCCGCGTTTTTGCGCCGGCGCAATGAAATCATGGCGATTTTGCAGGAGGAGTCGAATCTAAACGAAATTGTGAAGCTGATCGGCGCGGACGTGCTGCCCGACGGGCAGAAGCTCACGCTTGAGATTGCACGTGTGATTCGGCTGGGATTTTTGCAGCAAAACGCCTTTCACGCCGACGACACATATGTGCCGCTTGCCAAGCAGGCAAAAATGATGGATACAATTCTGTACTTGTACGAGCAGGCAAAAATAGTGGTTGCAAAGGGGATTCCGGTCTCGCAGGCGGTTGCGACAGGGTTGTTCGAGGACGTGATTAAAATGAAATACACGATTGGCAACGACGATCTTGCGCCGTTTGACGCTTTGCAGAAGGAAATCAAAGAAAAAATCAGCACGGTATTAAAAGAAAACGGTTTTTAATTGGACGTTTGGGGAGCTGGTGGATATGGCACTCGAATATATTGGATTAAAGCAAATAAACGGCCCGCTTGTGGTGCTTGACGGCGTGCATGGTGCGTCGTACGAGGAAATGGTCAAGATAAAGGCGGCGGACGGGAGCGAACGGCAGGGCCGCATTATTGAAATTCACGGCGATTTGGCGGTTGTGCAGGTGTTTGAGGGAACGGACGGGCTTTCACTCACAAACACGACGACGCAGATGACGGGCAAGCCCATGACAATGCCGCTTACAAAGGAGCTTTTAGGGCGCGTCCTGTCCGGGAGCGGCCGCCCGATTGACGGGCTGGGAGAAATTTACCCCGACGAGATGGGCGACGTGAACGGTATGGCGATGAACCCCGTGCTGCGCGAATATCCGGAGAATTTTATTCAGACGGGTATCAGTGCAATCGACGGGCTGTCGACGCTGATTCGCGGGCAGAAGCTGCCGATTTTTTCGGGCAACGGGCTGCCGCACGATAAGTTAGCCGTACAAATTGTGCGCCAGGCAAAGGCTGGCGGCGCGGACGAATTCGCGGTTGTGTTTGCGGCAATGGGCGTAAAAAACGACGTTGCGGCGTACTTTAAACGCGCGTTTGAGGAGAGCGGCGTACTCGACAAGGTTGTGATGTTTTTGAACCTGTCGGGCGACCCGGTGGTGGAGCGTATTATTACGCCGCGCGCCGCGCTGACAGTGGCGGAATATCTGGCGTTTACGCACAGGATGCACATTTTGGTTATTCTAACCGATATGACCTCATACGCCGAGGCGCTGCGCGAGATTTCCTCGTCGAAGGGCGAAATCCCGAGCCGGAAGGGCTTCCCTGGGTATTTGTACAGCGACTTGGCGTCGATGTTTGAGCGTGCGGGCATTCTTAAGGGTAAGGGTGGGTCCGTGACGCAGATTCCAATTTTGACAATGCCGAACGACGATATTACGCACCCGATTCCCGACCTGACGGGCTATATTACAGAGGGGCAGATTGTGCTTGACCGCGGCCTGTCTCAGCGCGGGGTGTACCCGCCCGTGGCAGTGCTGCCGAGCTTGTCGCGGCTGATGAAGGACGGCATTGGCGAGGGCTTTACGCGCGCCGACCACGCTGATTTGTCGAGCCAGCTCTTTGCAAGCTACGCTAAGGTCGCCGACGCGCGCGCGCTTGCGTCTGTTATTGGTGAGGAGGAGCTAAGCGACACGGATAAACAGTATATGGCGTTTGGGCGGGCGTTTGAGGACCAATTTATCAGTCAAGCGGAAACAGAAAACCGCAGCGTGGAGCAGACGCTTGACATCGGCTGGTCGCTTTTGCGGCTGCTGCCGGAGAGCGAGCTTGACCGTCTGCCGCCGGAGCTGATTGCGCAGTATTATAGAAAGCCGGAAGAGACGTAAACCGCGGCAAATAAGAAAAAGGAGGCGGCGCGGCTATGGATGTAAATTTATTTCCGACAAAGGGAAACCTGATTCTTGCGAAAAATACACTCGCGCTGTCGAGCCAAGGCTATGAGCTGCTTGATAAAAAGCGCAATATTCTCATTCGGGAAATGATGGGGCTTATTGATGCGGCAAAGGAACTACAGGCCAACATTGAGACGACGTTTGCGGCGGCGTACGACGCGCTTCAGCGTGCAAACATTACGTCCGGAATTGAGCGTGTGATGGAGATTGGGACAACAATTCCTTTAGAGGACAGCGTTCGGGTTCTGTCGCGCTCCGTTATGGGAACGGAAATCCCAATGGTGCGCTATGAAAAAAAGCAGGAGCCGCCGCACTATGGTTTTTACGCTACGACGAGTGCGCTCGATGAGGCGCGGGCACGGTTTGTGGAGGTAAAAGAGCTTTCCCTCCAGTTGGCCGAAGTAGAGAACTCCGTTTACCGTCTTGCGGTTAATATTAAAAAGACACAAAAGCGCGCCAACGCGCTTAAAAATGTGACGATTCCGAAATATACGGGTATTTGTAAGATGATTGAGGGCGTTTTAGAAGAAAAGGAGCGCGAGGAATTTACGCGCTTAAAGGTGATCAAGGGACAAAAGGAAAACAGTCAAAACCAAGGGGGCATGTCCATATGAGTGAGAAAAAAGATTTGTTTGTATATACCTACAGTGCGGAGCCGGATCATGAAAAATCGCTGTATGTCAACCTCACGAACCGGTGTACAAACCGTTGTACGTTCTGTATCCGCAACAATAAAGAGGGCGTTGGCGGCGGGACGCAACTATGGCTCTCACACGAGCCGAGTGTGGAAGAAATTATTGCCGCGCTGAAGGAATACGACGTTGACAGCTTTGCAGAGCTGGTGTTTTGCGGCTATGGCGAGCCGACGATACGGATTGACGAGCTGATTACTGTTGCAAAGTGGGTCAAGGAAAATTATAAGGTTAAGACGCGTATTAACACGAACGGGCACGGGAGCGAGTTTCACGGGCGCGACATTACGCCGCTTTTTGACGGCGTGATTGACACTGTATCGGTCAGCCTGAACGCTGCAAGCGCAGAGGAATACGATAAGACGTGCAAGTCCATCTATGGCATACGCGCATACGAGATTATGCTTGACTTTGCCAAAAAGGCAAAGGCGCATACGGATGTTGTGCTCAGTATTGTTGATGTGCTACCGCCGGAGGAAATTGAAGCGTGCAGAAAAATTGCCGCCGAGGCGGGTGTTCGGCTTAAAGTACGCGAATATGTAGAGGAATAATAAATAGACGAAAAAAGAAAACCGCTTGCATGTGCAAGCGGCCTTTTATTATCCGATTTTTTCGTACCCTTCCGGTATGGTAAACAGGCTGTCCGGCACGCCGCTTGTAATTGAAATTACCTCAAGCTGCGTTTCCTGCCCGTCCTTGCTCGACAACATATATTTCAACTCGCCGTTTTCAAAGCAATAGCGGATGTCCGTGCCCTCTACTGTAAAATGTTCATAGTCGTAGGATTTTCCGCCGATCTCGACGCTGCCCTCTTCCATCGCGCTGCCGCTTAAGCTGCCCGCGTAAAACGCGCCGTTATCGACCGTTTGTGCGCTGTCAGAGGATACGTCGGATATGTCTGTGACCATATAGGTTTTTGTAGTGTGCATGACCGTGTAATTTTTCCCGTTCTTTTCAAAGTTTGTAAAGCGTCCGGTTTCGGTTTCAATGTCGCTGTATACGCTTCTGCCGCTCACGACCGCAGTCGTCATCAATAGCGTACCTGTATCAGAATGTGTGCGGAGCTGTACCACATAATCGCCGTTTGTCCGCGCAGAAAAGTACTGATAGGTCTTAGAAGAAGCGAGTCTGCTGTCCGGCGTAGCGGCTGCCTCTACGCCCGGCGCGGCGGAAACTGTCGGCGAACCGGACGGTGAGGAGGAAGGGCTGGGAACGGGATTCTGCCTCGGCGTAGTGCAGGCACATAAAACTACCATTAATATAAGCGGCAGCGCCGCTAAAATTCTTTTTTTCATTAAAAAAAATCACCCCTTATAAAAAGTGAATCACGCCGCCGATGTCTTGGTCCGATTCCGGCAAGGCGTCTGCCTTCTCGCGTGTTAAAACGGCAATTCGACCGCCCGTCTCACACAGGGCAAACGGTGTGCTTCTATCGCCGCGGCGTGCGATAACAGTAAATGAAACGCCGTCTTCTTCGAGCGTAACTGCAAACAAATCGTCGCCTTCTTCCTCAACAGGCGCGTCTATATAGTCATAGGCCGCTGTTACGATATATTGCGGCAGCGCGCGCACGTCCTCGGGCCGGAGAAGCGGAAACTTTCTGCGTATCATATAGGGGCTGCCGCTCTCGTGCA
This sequence comes from uncultured Eubacteriales bacterium, assembly GCA_900550065.1. Taxonomy (GTDB): domain Bacteria; phylum Bacillota; class Clostridia; order UBA1381; family UMGS1253; genus Aphodoplasma. Next base: position 23,204 of record URQR01000001.1, read on the forward strand.
TACGGTCGGAATTCCCGATTAGATAGTCGATATCAACTTTAAGGTGCTCCGCAAGCTCGACAATCTTTTGCGTGCTCGGATATGTGCGGCCCGTCTCATAATTATGGATTGCTGTTTTGCTTGTACCAATTAAATTTCCGAGTTCTTCTTGCGTTTTGCCGTGTAATTTTCTAAGAAACTTTAATCTTTCACTAAATGTAGACATGGCATGCACCCCTTTATTATGCAGATAGCTTTATATGAGCAATTGTAGCATTTCTGCGCCATATTGTCAAATTGGTAGGCAAAAAAACCTTGCATCATGCTGTACAAACCCGTATAATAGAAGTTAGAAAAGTATCCTTTAGCTTGGGGAGGGAAAGACATGATACACAAATTGATATCGGTCATCGTCGCTGTTGTACTCTGCTGCACAGCCGGCGCGGCTGCGCAAGAGACAGGGAGCGGCTTAGTTCGGGATTTTGTCCGCAGAGAGGACTCCATGTTTTACAAGTTTGGGTTCACCGATGGGCAGGGCAACGTTAAAATTCCGTACATGTACGATTATGCCGAGCCGTTTTCGTGCGGGTATGCACTCGTGCGGCAAGGGGAGAAACTGTTTTTTATTGATGCGCATAACCGCCCCGCTTTTGGGTCGGATAAAAGCGGATACAAGTTTTTTTACAGCTTTAAAGAGGACTTGTGCGTCGTAGAAAAGGACGGAAAATCTGGCTATATTGACACGGCGGGCAATGTCGTGATTGATTTAATGTTTGACGAGGCGTATAGCTTTTCTGAGGGCCTTGCGGCTGTTGGAAAGGACGGGAAAATCGGCTATATTGACACGGCGGGCAATGTCGTGATTGATTTTCAGTTTACGGAGGGCGACGCGTTTCAAAACGGCTATGCACGGGTGGAAAAGGACGGGCGCTGCGGCTTTATTAATGCGTCAGGCGGGCTCGGCACACCGCTTATATACGAAGCTGCCTCGCAATTTTCGGAGGGACTTGCGCGCGTCAAGCTCAATGGGCGGTATACATATGTTGATGAAAATGGGTTTTTATACTTTCCCCCTGTTTTTGAGGAGGCCTCCGATTTTGAAGGCGGCGCCGCGCTTGTGAAAATAGATGACAAGTACGGCTATATTAGACGCGACGGAACTTATATGATTGCGCCGCGCTTCGATTATCTGTCTGAATTTCACGGGGATTACGCGATTGCGGGGCGATTTGTCGCCGACGGCGTTTTATGGTATGGGCTGGTCGACCGGCAAGGAAACCGGGTATACCCCTTTAGCTATGACAAGATTTCGTACTTAGACGGACAGTATATTGTGACAAAAAACGGCCGGACGATTTTTTTAGACGAAACGCTTCAGCAGGTGATAGAGCAATAGACAAGAAATTGGAGGAATTTTTTTTATGACGCATAAAGAACGAGCAGTAACCGCACTGACGCTTGGGCAGCCGGACTATGTGCCGACGTTTGAGCTGGAGTATCAGTTAGCCGATTTAAAATTCGGGAAGGATTTTTTGATGCGCGAGGCGCTTGCAAAGCTGTCCGGCGCGGAGCGCGAGCGCGCTGTTTTGGAAAACGCCGAGTATATGGTTGAGGTTTATGGACAGCTCGGGTATTCGATTATTCCGGTCCATTACTTAGAGCCGGACGACCTAATTACAACGGCGCGGCACATCAATAAAATTACAAATGGAGCGTATCTGCTCGCTGCGCATGGCGACGGAACCTATGCGATTCCGGACGGCGCGGGGATGCTCGAGTTTGTATACGGTCTCTACGACTACCCCGAAGAGGGAAAGGCGAAGGCGCGCGCGATGGCGGATGCGGCGATAGAGCAAAACAAACGTTATATCGACGCGGGGATCGAGTGCCTGCTGCTTTGCTCGGACTACTGCTTCAATGACGGGCCGTTTATTTCCCCGGCAATGTTTGAAGAATTTGTGCAGCCGTATTTGGCGGACATTATTGACCACATTCGCCGCGACGGCGGCTATGCAGTCAAGCACACGGACGGCAATATCATGCCGCTTTTGGATATGCTTGTCGACTGTAAGCCGCACGCCCTCCACTCGCTCGACCCGATGGCGGGTGTCGATATTAAGGTATTGAAGCAGCGGATTGGAAAGCAGGTCGCGCTGTGCGGCAACGTCCACTGTGCGCATTTGCAGACCGGGACGGACGAACAGGTGCTCGAAAGCTGCCGCTATGCGATGGAAAATGGAAAACCGGGCGACGGCTATATATTCTGTACGAGCAACGTTCCGTTTAAGGGGTATTGACGCGGCGGCGCAGAAAGCAGAACGGAAATTTTTAGATATAAGGAAGAAACGAATCGCCGTCCGGCACGTACGGACGGCGATTAACATTATTATATTTAATCATCATTCCGTATTGCTATAGAAATTTTACTGTAGTCGTAATCTACGGGGTTTAAAATTCGTGTTGTTAAGATTCGCAGCAGCGTTTCCGTATCATAATGCGTTTCTACGTATAGGTTTTCGTCTATCTGCAATGGGCTGCGCATTGTGCCGGGCTTCGGTTTATTTGACAAAAGTACGCGCTCTCGTCCGGAAATTTTTCCGCGCAGGTTCATCAATGCCACGTGTTTTTCCGGATCGGCATTACAGCGCTGCAGTATCTCTTTAAAAACCATTTTCCATGTACCGACATTCACCCGGTCGTTTTCTTCAAATAATACGCCTGTCGGTTTTTTTCCTTTAAAAATTGCTGGTTCTGTGGATAACGGATAGACACGCTCATAGCTTTTTGCACGTTTTTCTGTTTCACATGCCTCGTCGATACAATTGAAATTTTCGCCCTCTGTTAATTTGCAAATCAATTGTTCAAACGTGGCTTCGACCTCGCGCAGAAGCTGCGTACGTGCAAGTTGAATTTCATAAAGTACATTCATAGTAAGGGTACCTCCTGCAAAATATATTTAGCACGTGCTACAATGGTAGTGTAGCAGATATCTACTTATTTGTCAATTATTTTTTCTAAGTGACAAAGTAATTTTCAAGGCACATGTAAATAGCGGCTATGTTACTTGACGCAGGGAGCGTTTTATGATACGATAAACTATGAGTAAACTGGACGGTTGCAGGCAGAGTGCCGTGAGGCCCTGTCTGAGGAAAGTCCGGGCTTCATAGGGCAAGGGTGCCGGATAACGTCCGGCGGAGGCGACTCCAGGGATAGTGCAACAGAAAGAAACCGCCTGAATCGCGTGTTTTTGCGAGCAGGTAAGGATGGAAAGGCGAGGTAAGAGCTCACCGGCGGCCTGGCGACTGGCCGGCCATGTAAACCCCACTCGAAGCAACACCACAAAGGAAGGAATTAAGCCGGCCCGGCGCTCCTTCGGGTAGGTGGCTAAAGGCGTGTGGCAACATACGGCATAGATAGATAACCGTTCACGACAGAACCCGGCTTACAGGTTTACTCACAATAAAAACAAAAATCCCTGCAGACATGTCTGCGGGGATTTTATTTTTAATATCATTGCTGCGCATGTGGGTTTTTTACACAAAAGATTAGGTGCGGCATGTCTATGCCGTAGTAATGTTTCGTAAACTGTCCGCATACCTCCATGCCGTTTCGCCGCGCGACGCTTTGCGACGCTATGTTGTTGTCGCGTATAATGGAGTATACCTCGCTCACGCCGAGTGTATCAAACGCATATTCTTTGCAGCCGATGGCCGCTTCCGTGGCGTATCCCTTATGCCAGCAATCCTTACGAAACAGATAACCGATTTCGACGACGCGGCCTTCCGGTATGTCCTGCATAGTGAGGCCGCACTGTCCGATTAATTCGCCGCTTTCTTTTAAAATCACAGCCCAAAGCCCGAACCCGTCGTCTTTGTAGCGCTGTAGCTGACGGTTTAGCCAATCTGCCGCTTCCGCGTCGGAGAAAGCGTGTTCGTACGCATACATGACCTCTTCGTCCTGTAAAATCCGGCACAATGCCGGAAGATCGTCTTGTATCATTTGGCGCAGCAAGAGCCGCTTTGTTTCCAAAACCATAGCTTACTTCTCCCTTATTTACGTTCCTTTTCTGCTACACGGCTTTCGTGTTTTTCATAATATCCAATCAATCTTCCCGCGCCGTCGCGGAGTGCGACGATGTACACGTCACAGTTATGGCGCCGATGTGTATATTTTTTATTGTTATTCACATCTTCCGCAAACCAGCTTAGCGTATCTTTTATAATTTGGACGGAGTGCACATTGTGACAGTCGAGCAGAGACTGCCCGATTAAGGACGCACCGCCGTACTTTTTGTACCGTTTTTGCGCCGTCGGATTTAAATAGACGATTTTATGGTCCATATCTGTAATAACAATTGGTTCGTCGTCAAGGTCGACAATACTTTTAAAAGCCTCCGATAGATTCATTTTTATCCCTCCTATCAAATAATAGCAAATATACCCGAAAAAGCACAAGTTTATTTAAGGACAGTAAGCGTTAGGCTTTTTCTAAAGGTATGGCGGATGTGTTGTTAGTATAACACAATGGCACAAGGACTGCAAACCCAACTAATGCCAAAAGCCGGGCATACATTTGTATGTCCGGCTTCTGTTTGAAAATCGTAAAATGAAACTGACGATGGACACCACGGCCGAAAATAACTTCTGTTGTGGATACTGAGTATTTGCTGCACGCCACCGGCGGCACAGTCCCATCCTGTACCAGACCCGAAGAAATCATCATTTTCTTGCTGTCCATGCCGCTCTCTTGTTTGAGAAAAGGGCAGCCGTCATATGGCATAAATTGAAAGAACTGTAAATAATAGAAAGTGCCCCCATACATCCCATAAGGAATATGAAAGCACAAATAATGTAACTGGCAATCATATCCGAAATGGATTTAGACCCTATAGTTTTGCGTCACTATTTTTCAATAGTTTTGCCATATTCAATTTAGCCAAATTTATCGTAGCACACATCCGTACATAAGTCAATATTTATTTTGAAAAACTTGATTAATACGCAAATTGTTTTGATGGTCGGCACATAAGAAAAATCGTGGGTATCATAAAAGCGCTTTTCATCTTTTCTGTCGCTGCGTTCTACCTCGCAGTTATGGCGAAGGGGACGAGAACGAATGAAATAATATATGCAAAAACTTATCAATTGTAAAAACTACTCTACACGTATATACATTTTAAACGTTTCATTTCAACAATAAAAAATACAAAATATTTTTCGCCTACCTGATAGAAGTACAAAAAAACTTGTAAAATATGAAGGTAATACGCCTAACCTAAGGACTTTGTTTTGGATATGAAAAAACCGCAATCCCAGTAGGGACGCGGTTTCGATGGTGGGCCCTCAGGGACTCGAACCCGGGACCGTTCGGTTATGAGCCGAATGCTCTAACCAACTGAGCTAAGGGCCCGTATAAATATTGACTGATTTTTCAATCTTTCATATTATATCATTATTTCAACCTTGTGTCAACGGCTTTCAAACACATTTTATATGGAAATTGCGGGAGTATACTATATACTGGAAGGCAGAGGAAAAGGCCGCGGGCTTTTTGGGGAATTAGTCGTATAGTCGCTTAGGAATAAAGTGCTGTGGACGAGAAGACTTAGTCCGCCTCTGCGCCGTAATACAGGCGGATTGCCCTTGCGGTGAATGCAGCGCTGCCGTCGCCGTAGGCAGCATCATGGGCCTTACGCACATTTGAATTTTGCATATATTGCGAAGCCATATCGAGCAAGGCCGTTCGGGCGTTGTCCAAGCCAAACATCTTTTTGTAACATTGCGCTAAAACTGCAATTTGCGCGCTTGCTTCTGCTGTATCATCCGTTTTCGCCAGTGCTGCAAGTTGTTTGCAAACTGCATCAATCTTTTTCTGATAGCGGCTCATATCCTGACGTGGGCCGCAAGCTGCACGCATGGCTTGTTCTTTGCCGCCGTACCACTGTAAAAGTTTTGCACCGGTTCTATCTACTTCTAAACTATTGGAAAAATAGGCGTGTAGGCCTTCATAGCTGCCGTCGCCACAAGCCTTTTTTAGCTCGTCAAACTCCTCCGGCGAAAGGTTTTGGCGTAGATTTTCTAAAATTTTTGTTACGTCGTCTGCGTTAAATGCTTCAAAACTCATGGTATCGACTCCCTTCATAACATCTGAAATTAATTCGATCAACCCGCTTAAACGGTTGCGCTTCTGCTCAAGCAGCGTTTTTTGCATTTGCAGTACTTGCGCCCTATCACTGTTTGGGTCATCTAATATTCTGCGTATTTCGGGCAGGGGCGTTTCCACCTCCCGGAAAAACAAAATCAGCTGCAAACGCTCTAACGCTTTCTTGTCGTATAAACGATAACCGGCGTCAGAATACTTTGTGGGTTTTAATAGACCAATCTCATCATAATAGCGTAACGTCCGAATGCTGACGCCCGCAATTTCGGACACTTCTTTTACCGTTTTCATGTCATCGCCTCCTTTCCGCTTCTTATGCTAAACCATGCCGTTACGGGAGAGTCAATACCTTTTTCATAAATATTTATGTTAATTCTTTTAAAAAATATTATACCAAGCTATTTTAACACAAAAATGGTTATGTAGGTAAGAAATACGGTATGTATCTGGTATAGGAATAATTTTAAAAAACACAAAAATTGGGTATAGTAATACGGAACATGGAATTTGTTTACACATATTGCTTATTTTTTCCCGAATGTGTCAAAAATTTAAAATAAGTCGCTCCGATAAGCCGATATAATGGAATCAGAAAGAGAGGGGGAGCGCTTGAAGGGGGTCAACCAAAATGACGAAACGACAGATTCAACTGCTAAAAACGCTGTACAGCGCACAGGGTTATCTCACATTTCAGGAGCTTGCTGCCCCGCTCGGCGTTTCCGTTAAGACGGTCCGCAACGATATTTATGCAATTCGGGAGTTTTTATCCCGTGAAAATTTGGGCGCCATTGAATCAAAGCCGCATCTCGGTGTGCGGGCCTGTATAAATGAAAAAGAATGGGAAATGCTTCTTAATAGCGGCAGGGCCGCTCTGGAGGAGGCCGAAGAAGATAAAAAGATTTTATTTTTCATTATCCGTCATCTGCTCAAACATGCGAGCCTGACGGCGCAAAGGCTGGCAGAACAGTATTACATCAGCCGGACGCAGCTCGAAAAGATTTTAGAAGCCGCCGGCGAATGGTTCGCAAAAAACCACATCGTATTTGAGCGACGAAGAGGCAAAGGCATTTCCATCCTGTACAGCGAGTTTAACTATCGACTCGCTCTGCTTAACTTTTATTTAGAATATAAGGCGGAGTTTTACCGTCCGGAGGCGGTGCGCAGCTCACGTATGGCAGCAGTGGACGACTTTGAATACACGGCGCTGTGTAATGCATTAGACGGGTTTGATGTCGACAGCGTCGCGGAGGCGGTTGCCGGCTTGGAAACGCGGTTTGGCTTCCGATTGAGTTATACGTCGAATGTGACCTTGCTGTTATTGGTTTCTTTATGTATCATTCGCCAAAGAAAGGGTAAAATAGCACAAGTGCCACAGCCGCCGGCCTGCAAAACCGACGGGCTGTCGGACGAAATGGTGACGAATGTGCTCATAGAAGACCTACAAGCGCGATTTTCGCTACAAATTCCGCGCCAAGAGTGCGAGTTTCTCTTGTTCGTCATTGCGGTCAGTGAGATACAGGGCTATGAAATCGACCGGTTTCGGCGCACCTATGAAGCGGCAAATATTGAACTGTGCCAGCTTACGGTAAAATTTGTGAATTTGGTCAGCGAAATTACGAATGTGGATTTGCGCGACGATAAGTTTTTTGTCACACAAATGTTTTTACAGCTCAAGGCTATGATTGCCCGCTTAAAATACCAGACGGGGTTTAAAAACCCGCTATTGCGGCAGATTAAGGCAAAATACCCGAACCTGATGGCAATGGCGTGGTCGGCGGGCAACATCTTTGAAAAGGAATTGCAATTAGACATCAATGAGCACGAGGTCGCATATTTGGCGCTTCATATCGGCGGTGCGATTGAGCGAAGCAGTGCGAACCTGCGGGTGTGCATCGTCTGCGACTATGGAATCGGTATTTCACAGATTCTGCGTGAAAAGATACAGCGCGCGCTGCCGGAGCTGAAAATTACCTCGGTTTTTTCCAACCGGGAGCTGCGCAGCATACGCGGTGAGGCGTGTGACTTTATTATTTCGACTGTCCCGATGGAAGGGATGACGCTTGGCAAGCCAGTTGTCACTGTGGGGCATCTGCTCGACGGCGGCGATGTTGAAAAAATAGAAGAACAGATGAAACACCTGCGCGCCGAGGGCGAGGACGAACAGGAGGCAATCGACACACTGGTAAAAACGTTGGATATGGCAGAGTGATACCGTGAAAATAGTTTCACGTCAGAAAGTATGGTGATTATAGTGAAGGAATTGAAGGGCATTCCGGGCGCACCCGGAATCGCGCAGGGGCCTGTGGTTCTCTATAAAAAGAATAAGGGCGGCGGCGCGGCGATTGACCTCGACACGGCAGCGAAGGCGTGCCTTGACAATGTGCGCAGGCTCTACGAAAAGACGCTGCGTGAATTAGGCGAGGAGCAGGCAAAAATCTTTTCCGCTTATGAGATGCTGCTCGAAGACCCGATGCTGCTTATGCCAATACAGGCGGCGATTGACGCCGGAACCCCGGGCGTGACGGCGGCGGTAGAGGAAACAAAAAAGCTCAGCGAAATACTGGCGAGCAAAGGCGGCGAGTACATGCGCCAGCGTGCGGACGACATCCGCTATATTGGCGAGATGCTCGCAGACGCAATTTCCGGTGAAACGAGCAGCTATGTGCTGCCGCAGGGAGATGTCCCCTTTCTGCTTGCTGCGCACGAGCTGACGCCGGTCGATACGATGCAGTTCGACGCGTCGCGCCTTGCAGGGCTTGTGACAGAGCTCGGCGGTGCAACGTCGCATACGGTTATTTTGGCAAAGTCGCTCGGGATACCGGCTGTTGTCGGTGTAAAAGGTCTTGCAGAGCAGGTGCAGGGCGGCGAGACGGGCTTTTTGGACGGATATACGGGCGAATTTGTGACCGAGCCGGACGAAAAGGTGCGCGCCGGCTTTGCAAAAAAGATAGAGGAAGATCGGCAGCTGCAGGCGCAGATTGGCACGATTAAGGATGAGATTACGCACACGCTCGACGGGCAGCGCATCGCGGTTTGTATCAATATTGGAAAGCCACAGGACCTAAAGGGCGCGGACGAGATGCAATACGACGGCGTAGGGCTGTTCCGTTCGGAGTTTTTGTACTCCTCGTCGGATAAAAAGCCCACACCGGAGCAGCAGCGGGAGGCGTATCAAAAGGTGATAGACACGGTTGCGCCTAATCCGGTGATTATCCGGACGCTCGACGTCGGCGGCGACAAGCAAATTGCTTATTTACACATGCCGCAGGAGGAAAACCCGTTTTTGGGCAACCGCGGTATCCGGCTTTGCCTGCAAAACCGCGCTGTTTTTGAGGAGCAGCTCGAGGCAATTTTGACAGCGACGGCAGGAAAAAACGTCAAAATTATGCTTCCGATGGTGACGAGCGTCCATGAGATAGAAGATACAAGGCACATGATAGACGAAATCAAGCAAAAGCTTGACGCTGCGGGCATAGCGTACTGCCGTGAGGCACAGCTCGGCATCATGATTGAAACACCGGCAAGCGCAATCATGGCCCATCAGTTTGCAAAGCACTGTGACTTTTTCAGCATCGGCACGAACGATTTGGTGCAATACATTATGTCGGCAGACCGCGGCAACGCACACGTTCAGCATATCTATAACCCGTGCCATCCGGCTGTCGTACACATGCTCGCACAGGTGATAGATGCGGGCGCTAAGGCCGGTATTGAGGTCAGCGTCTGCGGCGATTTAGCGGCGGATTTACGCTTTACGAAGCTGCTGTTAGGCTTTGGACTCAAAAAATTCAGCGTACCGCTCCCGATGGTGGGCAGAATCAAGTATAAAATCCGCAATACGGATTTAAAGGACGCGCGCGCACTCGCAAAACGGGCGCTGGACGCAGAGGATGAAGCAATGATTTCACAACTGTTGGAGGAGGAATGACGATGGCAATTGCAGACGTATTAAAGAAGGAACAAATCAAGCTGGACATACAGGACGGCACAAAGCAGCAGGTGCTCGACGCGCTTGCAGACGTGCTCATGCAGAGCGGCGCGCTGACGGATAAGAAGGCGTTTTTAGATGATGTGTACGAACGCGAGGCGGTTTCCTCGACCGGCATCGGTAACGGAATCGCTATCCCGCACGGCAAGTCGAAGTTTGTGAAGGAAACAACAGTAGCAATCGGGCGCGTCAGCGGCGGCGTGACGGATTGGGAAACGTTTGACGACGCGCCGGTTACGCTCGTCGTCCTGCTTGCGGTCGACGAAGCAGATAAAACCGGCGGTCATGTCCGGCTGCTGTCCTCTATGGCACGCAAGCTCGCAAACGCGCAGACGTGCGAGCGTCTGACAAAGGCGGCGACGCCGGAGGAAATTATCGCAATTTTTTCGGAGGAATAAAATCTGAAAAACTACGTTTTTCAGATCACAAATATTGTACCGTACACGGTCCAATATTTGAAACTTAAGCTATAAAACGGAAATCTTAGGCTGAAGAGGCGTACAATGTACCCTTTAGGTCGTATAAAAATAGAAAGGAGCGGTAACAATGAAAATCGTAGGGATTGCAGCATGTACATCCGGTATCGCGCACACGTATATCGCAAAGGAAAAGATTGTGAACGCGGCGACGGAACTGGGGCATGAGGTACACATTGAAACACAGGGAACGATCGGCACGGAGGATGAACTCACGGCAAAAGACATTGCAGCGGCGGACGTAGTTATCATCGCGGCAGACATCAAGGTAGGCGGCAGGGAACGGTTCAAGGGCAAGCACATCGTCGAGGTACCGACTCATATTGCCATTAAATCGCCGAAGGCGCTGATTAATAAAATTCAAACGGATTTAGGACTGTAAAATTTAAAAGAAAGGTTAGGTTGAAGTTATGTGGAAGAAGTTACAAATTAAGAAACATGCGTTAACTGGTATTTCATTTATGCTTCCGCTGGTTGTTGCATCCGGCCTTTTAATCGCAATCGGCAATATTTTCGGCGGAAACCCGGCTGTGATTTCAGATTATAAGGCAGGCTATAACATTTGGCAGGCGGCGGTCACGCTCGGCGTTTACGGTATGCAGCTTTTGCCGGGCGTAATGGGCGCGGCGATTGCGTACTCGATTGCGGACCGGCCCGGTATTGCCCCCGGTTTATTAATGGGTATGATTGCGCAGAACATGGGCGCCGGCTTCTTAGGCGGTATGCTCGGCGGCTATTTGGCAGGTTATTTTGTAGAGATACTGAAGAAGTATTTACGGGTTCCGAAGTGGGCGCAGGGGCTTATGCCAATGATGATTCTTCCGCTCCTTGCGTCGGTGGTAATCGGCCTGATTATGTTCTTCGTTGTCGGCGGCCCGATTGCGTGGGCGTCGGAAATGCTGACAAACTTCCTTATCAACATGCAGAGCGGCTCAAAGGCAGTCTTTGGCGCGATTATGGGCGCGATGGCGGCGTTTGACTTCGGCGGCCCCGTCAACAAGGTTGCGTCCCTGTTTGCAGACGGCCTTTTGATGGACGGCGTATACGGCCCGGAAGCGGTCAAAATTTGCGCCTCCATGATACCGCCGTTTGGTGTAGCGCTTTCGTGGCTGATTAAGCGGTCGCGTTACTCAAAGCGTGAGACGGACAACATCAAAGTCGCATTCCCGATGGGTATTTGTATGATTACAGAGGGCGTTATCCCGATTGCGGCGGTTGACCCCATCCGCGTTATCGCTTCGTGCTCCATTGGTGCGGCAGTTGGCGGCGCAATCTGCATGGCGCTGGATGTTGGCTCGATGGTTCCGTCCGGTGGTATGTTTATCGTACCGGCCATGATTAATCCGTGGGGCTTTATGCTCGCTCTTGCGGCGGGTACGGTTGTGACGGCTGTTTTGCTTGTCCTGCTCAAAAAAGACGCAAAGGACGACCCAATCAAGGTCGAAGAGGAAGAAGAGGACGCAGATCTGTCCGGCATCAAAATCAGCTAAGAATTTAAACAGAAGGGCTTGGTCATATGTATGTTTCTATGAAAGAGATGCTTGACGCGGCAAATCGCGGTGGCTACGCTGTTATGGCGATAAATTGTTTCAATCTTGAAACGGCGCGCAGCGTCATTCGTGCGGCGGAAGCGGAAAACGCCCCGATTATTGTCAACATCTTTGCCGACCACTTGCTGACGCACAGCGACAGCGAGCTGATCACCCCCATCGTAAAAACGCTGGCGGCGCGCGCAAGCGTGGACGTGGCGTTAAACCTCGACCACGGTCAAGAGGCAGACTATATTAAAAAGGCGGTCGACGACGGGTTCTCGTCAGTCATGGTGGACGCGTCCCGCTTCGATTTAGAGGGCAATATCAAAATGACGAAGGAGCTTGCTGACTATGCCCACGCAAAGGGCGTGAGTGTAGAAGGCGAGATTGGCTGTCTCGGCGCAAGCGAGGACGGAAAATTCACGCAGGACGCAATGTACACCGACCCGGAACAGGCGAAGGAGTTCGTGGAGCGGACGGGGATTGACGCGCTGGCGGTTTCGATTGGTACGTCGCACGGCAACTACCCGGACGGGATGGTCCCGAAATTCGACATTGAGCGGCTGAAAAAAATTAAAGAGCTGACGGGCGCACCGCTCGTGCTGCACGGCGGCTCCGGCTCCGGCGAGGAAAACATCCGCGCCTCGGTTGCAAACGGCATCAACAAGATAAATGTCGGCTGCGACTTTATGAACGCCAACCGCGACGCGACGGCAAGGATTTTAAAAGACAATCCGCAAATCAACTACTTTGATTTAATTCACCAAGTGGAGACGGACAGTGTAGAGTTGGTGCGGTACTATATAAGGCTTGCGGGCTCTAACGGAAAAGCCCGCAGAAAATAGCAGTTTTAAAAGTATGATTAGGAGGAAAAAATATGCTGATTAACATGAAAGAGCTGCTCACTGTAGCAGACAAAAACGAATTCGCTGTGCCGGCGTTTAACATCGGCAGCGGGTCAATCCTGCGCGGCGTAGTGGAGAGCGCGAATGAAAAGAAAGCGCCGGTCATTTTGGCGATTCACCCCACGGAGTTAGAGTTTTTAGGCGACAGCTTTATCAAAACCTGTATCGACGAGGCGCACAAGTCGTGCGTGCCAATGGTGATCCATCTTGATCACGGCGGCAAGTTTGAAGAGGTACTGCGCGCGATTCGCTGCGGCTTTACATCGGTTATGATTGATGCGTCGCACATGTCGTACGAGGACAACGTTGCCATCACGAAAAAGGTGGTTGAGGTTGCGCACCCACTCGGCGTTTCTGTCGAGGCGGAGCTCGGCACAATTGGTAACGTGGGCAATTCCTATGAGGGCGGCGCGGACGAGATTATCTACACCGACCCGGCACAGGCAAAGGACTTTGTGGAAAAGACGGGCATTGACACGCTTGCGGTTGCAATCGGTACGGCGCACGGCATTTATCCGAAGGACAAAAAACCGGAATTGAAGCTTGACCTTTTAAAGACCATCCGCGACACGGTTCACATTCCGCTTGTCCTGCACGGCGGCTCCAGCAACCCGGACAATGAAATTGCCGAGTCTGTACGGATTGGTATTTCCAAAATCAATATATCCAGCGACATCAAGGAGGCGTTCTACCAGAAGTGCCGCGAGGTACTCGACCAGAACCCCGACTGGCGCGAGCCGAACGCGATTGACCCGCCGTGCATCGAGGCGATGAAGAAGGTCATCGAATTCAAGATGGAGCTGTTTAATGACATTGGTAAGGCAGAGCTTTACAAATAAACCGCGCTTTTCAGCCATCCCCTCACAGTTGGCTGTGGCGATAACGGCGCCCGCAGGGTTTTCTGCGGGCGTTTTTTTATGTACGCGCCTCCTCCGGCTCCTCGCGCGCCGTCCAGTGCGGACACGTCTGGCCCGGGTCGCGCTGCTTAATGCGCGGGTACACGCAGTGGCCGTAGTGCAGAGATGTGAAGCGTCCGGCTTCGTAGCGCACATAGTGCCGGCGATAGTGCTTGCATGTGCCGCAGACGGTTTGTTCGACGATTTTGTATTTCTTTTTCATAAAAATCACCTCTGCCAACAGTCTATCATAAATATTTAGCAAATTTGTTCGGAATGCCGAACAACTGCGGTTTTTCGTTAAAATATTTTTGATTTTTTTGTAGTATCCTTTACTTTACCGTTTAAACCTGCTACAATAAAGCTGTAAAACCAAATATAAATACGGCGGGGCATATTTTTTTTGGAAGTCCGGTGCAAGTCCGGCGCTGTGTCTCGGCAACCGTGAAGCCAACGAACGGGCCACGTACAATATGTACAGTCACTGGGGGACAACCCTCGGGAAGGCGGCCCAAGTAGGTTAGAAAGGCAAAGCCGGTAGACGACCTTAGCCGTATGCAGCTGTTCTCTGGGGCGGAGCAATGCAAAACAAGGCGGAACTGTACGGACAGTACGGGGCCGGTCTTTGTTTGCGCGCGCCGTGGGCGCGTTTTTTTGTTGCCTTTTGGAAACGGCAAAAAAGAAAAGGGGGCAACCACAAATGAAACGAAACCATATGCGGCTGATGAGCCTGTTGCTTGCGCTGATGGTGCTGTGTTCCGCTGTGCCGGCGGCTTCGGCGGCGGACAGTGCACAGGCCGGCGCAATAACGGTCAGCGTCAGCTTTTACGACGGCGCGAACACGCAGTTTTTGTCCGGGCGCGAACAGGAAACGCTGGCGCCGGGCCTTGCGGCAAGCTACGGCTATACGTCAGCGGCGCTGACGAAGCACGCGGGCGAGGTAACGGTGTTCGACGCGCTGGTACAGGCGCATGTGCGTCTGCTGGGCGAGGCGTTCACACCGGAAATGAAGGACGACTTCCTGTCGCTGAGCAGCAGCGGTATGCTGACAAAAGTGATGGGCGAGGGCGGGGCGTACGGCCCGCCGTTTGGCTTTATGGTAAACGGGCGCACACCGAATGACGGCGTATATAACGAAGTGTTCGGCTCATATACCGGCTACACAGCGGATGATGCAGTCCTGCGCGACGGCGATGTTGTCGAACTCTTCTTTTATCAGGACCAGTCGTTCTGGGGCGATACATACACATGGTTTGACAAAACGGAGGCCACGGTGCAGGCGGGTGCGCCGCTTGAGCTGACGCTGTCCGGATATATGGCGATGTTTGGGGTATATACGGAGCAGGTCATCGCGGGCCGCACAGAGCCTGTAGCAGAAGTGGAAATTGTGCGCGGTACGTCGGCGGAGACGCTGTCGAGCACGGGACTTACGACGGATGAAAACGGAAAAGTGACGCTGACGTTTGATACGCCGGGAACATATATCGTGTCGGCAATCGGCGAAGAATACGCCGAGCTCGTTGCGCCGTGGTGCGTTGTAACGGTGAAAGCGCCGTGCGTGCGTGCGTCGCTGCGGGCACAGGCGGCGGGGGCGTTTTTGCTGCCGGAGCAAACGGGAGAAATTCCGGCCGGTCTTGCGGCAAAGTATGGTTATCAGAACGCCGCCTCAGTCACGGGCGTCAGTGCGCTCGACGCACTGGTACGTGCGCATGAGCTGCTGTTTGGTGAGATGTTTACACCGGAAACCGCGGGCGAGCTTTTGGCGGTGAACAATGGCTCGATAAGCCGTGTGTTCGGTGAGGACACTACAAACTTTGGCTTCACGGTCAACGGTGTGCAGCCGCACGGTGACACGTGGACAGAAGGGGGCGGCGGCTACCCGGGCTACTACAACGCGTATGCGGTGCATGAGGCGGCGCTCTCGGACGGCGATGCGGTTGAGTTTTTCCTGTATCAGGATTCGTACGGGCTTGACTTGTATTCTTGGTTTGAGCAGGAGGGGAAAAAAGTAAACGCGCTCACGGTAAAAGAGGGTGCGCAGGCTACACTCAAACTTTCAGGCTACAGCATTGGCTGGTACGGCGCGAGCGATGCCGTGATGATTGAGAGTATGACAGAGGCGGTCGCGGACGCGCAGCTCGCGTTCGTGGACGAATATGGCAATATTACGGATATTACAGGAAAATTCACAGATGAAAACGGCGAAGCAACGCTCACGTTCGACACGCCGGGCAATTATGTCCTTACGGCTTATATTACGGAGGAGGACATCGCGGAGTATTACGCAACGCCGATTCTGATGCCGTGGCTGACGGTGGAAGTGCAGGAGCAGACCGAGGCGGAAAAGGCAGCGGCCGACCTTGCGCTGCTGTATGAGGCGTTTCATGGAACATACACTGCGTCTAAGCCGCTCGAATTTCCTTATGGGACGGACGAGGGGCAGTTTACAAACGCGCTAGCGTTTATAAAGAGTAAGGCGGCGGAACTTTTGCCGCACCGCACGGCGGACGAGATAACGATTGAGGCGAATATGACGACGCTGCCCGGCACAGTCGGCGCAGGCACGGCGATTGAGGCTAAGACGATGGACGCAATGGGCAACATTACGCCCGTGTACAGCGAAGCGGCAACAAAACCCGCTCTGATGAGCGTATATTTTGGAATCGGCGCGCAGAAGTCGGGCAAAATCAATACGATTTATTTGTCTGTAGCACCGCTCACGGCGGACGCGCA
Organism: uncultured Eubacteriales bacterium; assembly: GCA_900550065.1. Lineage (GTDB taxonomy): Bacteria > Bacillota > Clostridia > UBA1381 > UMGS1253 > Aphodoplasma. Next base: position 39,872 of record URQR01000001.1, read on the forward strand.
GAAGAGGACGGAACTTGAGGCAAGTGCGATTACATGGGATTCCATCCGCGGGAAAAACACGTCGCCGGATTCTGTGACGCAAAGTGTTGGCAAGCTGTCCGGCTCTACGGTCGGCGCGCTGTCGAATACGCCGGCGATCTTTAAAAACGGTGTGAGTATTACGTGGAGTTTGACGCATACGGCTGGGACTGCGGGTGCGCTTACGCTCGACAGTAGCAGGAAAACGGCTGTTCTGCGCCCGAACGTGGGCGAGGCAGACGGCAAATACCGCCTGACTGCCACGGTGGCGAGCAAGGCCGAGCCGGAGGTTATAACAACGGCAGACTTTGACCTTACTGTGCCGGCGTTTGCGCCTGCTGCGGCGGAATTTGCTGTATCGCCGGCTGATTTGACGCTTGCGGTAACAGACAACTATTATAAAAAAGCAGTCGATGAAAAATATATCACAATAGAGGAAGATGGCGCACGCCGGCATTATACGCTGCACGCAGGTGCGACGGGAGCGGCGCAGTCCTATGCATATACGGCTTCAAGAGAGGGCTATATTACAAAATCGGGGAGTGTTTCTGTGTCCGGCGACAGGACGGAGCCGGTGGAAATTGCGCTGACGGCCTCGTCGGAGCAGGACACGAAGCTGAAATCGCTCGATGTGACAAGCCCGGCTCCTGAGGCGGCGAGCATTAAGGCGCCGATGGAGGCGTTTAACCCTGATACAGCGGCATATACGATGACGGTGGGCGCGCTCGATTCTATCACGCTTGCGCCGTCGGCGTTTGTCGGAGAGGCGAAGGTAACTGTAACGCGCCATAGCTCCACCGCAAACGCCAATAAGGGCACGACGACAGATACTACAGTTGCAGCTGGTAAGACGGCGGCCTGCTACTTAAAGACGGACGGGACGCCGACGGTTATCACGGTCACTGTGACCGCGCCGGAGGGCAGTACCCAAGAGATAACAACGCGCCAGTATACGCTGACCGTAACGCGCACAAATGAGGAGCATACGCTTAAAGCGATTGCGGTTTCGACGAAGAGCACGGACGAGGGCGGCAAGAATGGGCGCGCCGTACCGCCGGAAGAGATATTGACGCCCACGCTCGACAAGGGCGGTCTTGCGGATAGGTACACCTGCTATGTCAACCACTACTGCGAGTCAGTACAAATTAAGCCCACGGCGGTGAAGGCGTCCGATATTAAAGAAATCAAAGTAAACGGCGAGGCGGTTGCCTCGGGCAAAAACTCGGACGATATTGCGCTTGCATATGGCAACAACCAAATTGAAATAGAAGTAACGAAAAACGACGGCATACAGGAAACGTATCACTTGATTGTGCGGCGTAAGCAGGACGCGATACTGAGCGGCTTTGCCGTTACGGGCGGCATCGTGACCGCACCGGTTTCTAAGTGGACGGCGAGCGCCAACTTTGCGTACAGCGCGCAGACAGTTACGCTGGCGTTTGACGCGCCGGAGTGCAGCACAATCACGGTAGAAGGCGTAGAGGGAACCTATGCGCCGGGCGAGCCGGTTCTGATTCCGGTTGGGGACGAAAAAACGCGGATGATTACGGTATCTGTGCGCAAGGAATTTGAAGAAGACGGACAGACTTATACCGATCATCACGCCTATGTCATTGGTCTGTACCGGATGGCGGCGGCCGCGCCGTCGGCGGTGGAGGCGTATTTGCCCGCGCCGGGCCAGTTTGTAAACCAGGACGCGTATCAAAACCCGGAAAAGACACTTGCCGGAGCGAGCGGCGGCGCGGTGACGCTCGGGTCGTTCGGCGGCAGCATTGTATACCGCTTTGATGAGCCGATTAAAAACGACGAAAAAAACCCATACGGCGTAGACTTCATTGTCTTTGGCAATGCATTTGCCAATGCGGACGGCACAAGCAGCGCAAGCGCGGCGGAACCGGGCGCGGTCATGGTGTCGAAGGACGGGCAGACATGGTACGAGCTGGCGGGCAGTATGTACTATGATGCGAACACGCGCCATAATATCAGCGTGACCTATGAAAACCCCGACCCTGCGTTTTCCGGCGCAGCAGATATTTCGTGGACGGACAGCGAAGGCAATACGGGCGTGCTCGCGAAAAATGCATTTCATACCCAGCCGTACTATCCCAACCCGGCATACTTTGGAAGCTATAACACGCGCCTAGGAAAAAATGACACCTATACGGCACAGACAATGACGGTAGCGGGCGGCACGGTGTTCGGCAGCGCACATTCGCCGGCGTATGGCTACGCCGATACACATGCGGCGGCCAGCACGGTAAGCAACCTTGCCGTAAATCCCTACCGTGAAAACCACTATAAGGCCGCAAACGGCGACGGCATGGACCTGTCTTGGGCGGTCGATGAAAACGGGAACCCGGTTGCGCTTGATGAGATAAGCTATGTTAAGATCTATAACCCGACCCTATATGTGGGTGGGACAGGCGAGCTTTCGCCGGAAATTACGGGCGTCTTGCGCGCGCAGGCGAGCGATACGGCGGTCGGCAAAACGCAGGATTTGACCGCGCTGTCGATGAACGGAAAGGAAATCGCGCTGAAGCCGGGCGTATATACCTACAGCTTTGACAGCGAAGGCGCTGCGGCGCTCACGGTGGGAGCAGACTGCGGCGAAGCGGCGAATATCTATGTGGGCGACACGTATATCCCGTCGGGGTCTGTGACGCCGGCGTTCCTTGCGGGCGATAAGGTACGCGTCGTTGCACAGGCGGGCGAAAAGGAGCCGGTTATTTACACCATCACAATCGAAGGCGCGGGCGCATCCGCCGCAAACGCGGACCTGTCCTCTGTGACAGTGATTCCGGGCGACATTGCGGCGCGCTCTGACGGCGACGCGGGCTTTAGAGCGACTGTGCCGTATGAGACCAGCAGTATCCGCATTTGCGCCGTGCCGCTCAATGCAAAAGCGTCAGTACAGGTGCAGGAGGAACCGCTTAGCGCAGACAGCGGATGGGTTGGTACACAGTCTATCTCGCTTACGGCGGGAAAGACGCTCGACATTCCCGTTACTGTCATTTCACAGGATAAAACGATAGTCGAGCAATATACCGTAAGCGTAACGCGTAAAGCGTCGGGCGGCGGTTCCGGCGGGACGGAAACGGATACAATCAGCGTACGGTTCTCGTTAATTGGCGATAGTAAGCACGCTGCGGCGGCACATACGAAGTTTGAGACGTGGCTTGCGCCGAAAACGTATCAGATTCCGAAGGGATCAAAGGTAAAATACTTAACGGATAAAGTCTTGATTGAAGCAGGGATTCCGTTTAAGACCGACGCAAAGGGAACGTATATCACAGAGATTAACGGCCTCGGCGAGTTGGACAATGGGCCGCTGTCCGGCTGGATGTATACCATCAACGGTACGCACAAAGATATCAATGGCTATGCATCGCAAACGCTGTTCGACAATGATGTGGTCGTATGGCACTATTCGGACGACTATACGAAAGAGGACGGCAGTATTGACGACGACGGCGGCAAAGGTAACGGTGGCTCCGGTACGGCCCAGACGGACGATACGGCGTCGGTCGTGTCCGGCTCGACAGTTTCGCCAAAGGTGACGGCAAAAAATAACGCCGCTTCGGTCACAGTTGCGTCCAAGTATATTACGGCGGCGCTGAAAAATACCGCTTCGGACGGACAGCTCACAATCGCGCCGAAAATTACCGGCGCGGCGGACAGCGTATCAGTGACACTTACGGCGAAGGATGCAGCGAGCGTTGCGGCGAAAGCGGGCAGTTTAGCGGTAAAGACGGAATTTGCCGTGGCTGTTCTGCCGAAGCAGTCGCTTGCGGCAATAAATTCAGGCGATGTGACCGTAATACTCAGCAAAAACACAGACGGCACAGTTACAGCGTCGCTCACCTGTGGCGGCAAAGCGGTAGAACGCTTATCCGGCGGTATGCGCATTGCGCTGTCTGCGCCGCAGGAGGCGGTGCCGGTGGCTGTGCTTGCCGGCGGCGATAAAATACTTACTAAGTCCGCATTGATAGACGGAATGCTGTGGATACTGGCGGACGGCCCTGTAACAATTAAGCTGACAGAGAATGAAAAGCTGTATACCGACGTGAGCGGACATTGGGGCGCGGCGGACGTCGCGTTTGTATCGGAGCGCGGCCTATTTTTGGGCGTGGACGATACGCGTTTTGACCCGGACGGGGCTATGACGCGTGCAATGCTTACCACGGTGCTATACCGTCTGGAGGGCGAGCCGGACGGCGCGGCAGGGAAACGCTTTGACGACGTTGCGGCGGACGCGTGGTACGCGCGTGCGGTGGCATGGGCGGCGGAAGAGCAAATCGTACTGGGGACGGACAACGGCTTTGACCCGGAGGGCACGATTACCCGCGAACAGCTCGCGGCGATGCTGTGCCGCTATGCGGCGTATCTCGGACTGGACACGTCCGCGCGGGGCGGCCTTTGCGCGCGAGCAGCGCATATCCTTTCATATGCCCGTACACGGCGGGGGCATGCTATTTGATCCGCAAGTCAGGG
>URQR01000002.1 GCA_900550065.1 uncultured Eubacteriales bacterium
GAAGAATCATCCCGGCAGTATAAAACGCCGGCGGCTGTTTTAGCATATAGCCTCCGCCCGCGCCGCGCGCGCTTTTTACATAGCCCGCCCGCACGAGCTGCGGGATAATCTGCTCCAAATATTTTTCAGAGATGTCCTGCCGTTTTGCGATACTTTTAATTGAAATATACTCTCCGGTATTGTGCAGCGCAAGGTCGAGCATAAGCCGCAGCGCATACCGGCCTTTTGTCGATATTTTCATGAAAAATGCCACCTCAAACATATTTTTATCCTTTCTTGTATTGTAACAGAGAAAAAGTAGAAAATCAATAGAATTAGTCGGAATTGTAAATGGTTGATTTGTGTTGCAATTTTAAGCGGTTTGTGCTATAATAACATGATAAATTGGAGTTGGTATGTTTAGACAAATGGAATTGGTATAAAATTGAAGTTGGGGTGATTCGGCTTGGTAAAGAGCATGACGGGCTATGGGCGCACGGAGGGAATCTATGGTACAAAAAAGGTGCTTGCGGAAATTCGTTCGGTCAACCACAGGTTTGCGGACTACAATATCAAAGTACCGCGCCATTACGGATTTTTAGAGGATAAGGTGCGCGGCTACATATCGGGGTATATCAGCCGCGGCAAGGTGGACGTCTACATTGCGGTGGAAAGCTACGGGGACAGCGATAAGCAGGTGACGCTCAACAGCGCGCTGGCGGAGAGCTATATCGATGCGCTGCATAAAATCCGCGACGAGTTTTCGCTAAAGGATGATATCAGCGTGTCGACCGTGGCGCGCTTTACAGATATCTTTTTGTCCGAACGCAAAGAGGAGGACGCGGAAGCTGTTTGGCAGACGGTCTTGCTGGCGCTTGCGCCCGCGGTGGAGCAGTTTGTCCACATGCGCGAGCGCGAAGGCGAGCGGATGCTTTCCGACTTGCAGGGCCGGGCGGACACGATGCTTGGTATGGTAAGCGAGATTGAGGCGCGCTCGCCCGAGCGTGTGGCGGAGTACCGCCAGAGGCTCTACGAAAAGCTGTCGGAGGTACTTTCTACGAGCGGGATTGACGAAACGCGTATTTTGACGGAGGCGGCACTCTATGCCGATAAGGTCGCGGTGGACGAGGAAACCGTTCGTCTGCGCAGTCACTTTACCGAGATGGAGCGGATTCTGGCGTCCGGTGGGCCTGCTGGACGCAAGCTGGATTTTCTAATTCAGGAAATCAACCGCGAAATCAATACAATTGGGTCAAAAGCGAATGATATCCAGACGGCGAAGCTTGTCGTAGACCTGAAGGCTGAGCTTGAAAAGATGCGTGAGCAAGTGCAGAATATTGAATAAATACGCAAGCCGAAGGCTTGCGCTTGGAAGAATTGTTGTCGGGGCACGGCCCCTCCTCCTGCGAGCAGGAACACAATTCTTCGGCGGAGCTTTGAGATTGCGTTTACAAATAGTCGCTGTCGGGACAAGGTCCCTCCTGCGGCAGAGTCGTAACGCGACTTTTTGAGGGGAATAGCCGAGAAAATAGAAATAGGGCACGGCCCCTCCTCCCGCAAAGCGGGAACACAATTCTTCGGCGGAGTTCTTGGGTTAAAAATTTAGAAGCTTTGGCTTATTAAAAGATATATCGTTATTTTGGAGAAATATGAAATACAAACACAAGGGAGGAATGGCTTTTGAAGCTGATTAATATTGGGTTTGGCAATATTGTCGCGGCAAACCGCGTCATTGCGATTGTCAGCCCGGAATCAGCCCCGATTAAGCGCATGATTCAAGAGGCGCGCGACAAGGGGATTTTGATTGACGCGACGTTCGGGCGCAGAACGCGCGCCGTCGTCGTGACGGACAGCGAGCATATTATTTTATCGGCCTTGCAGCCTGAAACTGTGGCGAACCGTTTGGGCGGGACGGGCGCGGCTGCGCCTGCGCCGGAGGAGGAAGCCGATGACTGACAAAAAAGGGCTACTGCTGGTCGTATCCGGCCCGTCGGGCGCGGGAAAGGGCACGGTGTGTAAGCGGCTGGTGGAAAAGCGTGACGATGTATTTTTATCTGTGTCGGCGACGACGCGCGCCCCGCGCGAGGGCGAAATAAACGGTAAACATTACCACTTTATCAGCGAGGCCGATTTTGAAGAGCGGATTCGGACGGGCGGAATGCTTGAGCACGCGGTCTTTTGCGGCAATTACTACGGCACGCCGAAGCAGGCGGTCGACGAGATGCTCGCGGCCGGTAAAAACGTTATCTTGGAAATCGAGGTACAGGGCGCGATGAAGGTCCGCAGCCACTACCCGGAGGGCGTTTATATCTTTGTGCTGCCGCCGTCAATGCAGGAGCTTCGCAAACGGCTGACGGAGCGCGGAACGGAAGCGCCCGAGGTCGTGGAGGAGCGGCTTGGCACGGCGGCATGGGAGTTTACGCATATTCAAAAATATAATTACATTTTATTAAACGACGATGTGGAAAAGGCTGTATGTAGGCTCGAGGCAATCATTGATGCGGAGCATTGCAGGACAGAAAGAAATATAAATTTTATTGAAGAGGTGTGTCATTCATGATTTATCCCCCGATTGGAGATTTGGTACAAAAGACGAAAACGAGATACTCTTTGGCGATTTTGACTGCGCGGCGCGCGCGCCAGCTCGGCGCGGAAAGCGGCGGCGAGTTCGACGGAAAATTTGACGAGGCGATTTTAGAGGCAATTGACGAAATTAATGACGGCAAGGTTACGGCAAGGCCGAAGAACTACTATTTTGACTACGTAAGCCCGTCCGAGCAGAAGGCAGTAGAAAAAGAGGAAGAGGCACTTTTGGAAGAAGACGGCGAGGAAGCGTAAGAAAAGGCGGTTGAATTGCGCAGGGAGGAGGCGGCTTCATGTTGAAAGGAAAATGCGTTGTAGTCGGCGTATGCGGTGGTATCGCGGCGTATAAGACGGCGGCTGTCGTGAGCGGGCTTAAAAAGCTCGGCGCGGAGGTACATGTCATCATGACAAAAGCTGCGCAGGAATTTGTCGGTAAGCTCACGTTCCAGACACTGTCGCAAAATCTTGTGACGGACGAGATGTTTGCCGAGCCGAAAAAGTGGGACGTCGAGCACGTCGAACTGGCGCAGAAGGCGGACTTGCTTTTAGTCGCGCCTGCGACAGCAAACACGATTGCAAAAATGGCAAACGGCATCGCCGACAATATGCTCACGTGCGTGTACCTTGCGACAGAAGCGCCCGTGCTGCTTGCGCCTGCGATGAACAAAAATATGTACGCGCACGATGCAACGGTACAGAACCTACAAAAACTCGCGGCGCGCGGCTGTAAATTTGTCGAGCCGGGCGAGGGGTTTTTGGCCTGCGGCGTAACGGGTAAGGGACGTATGTCCGAGCCGGAAGAAATCATAGATGCGGTGGTCGGTGAGCTGGCGTATGAAAAGGATTTGCGCGGGCTGAAGGTGCTGGTGAGCGCAGGTCCGACGCAGGAGCCGGTCGATCCGGTGCGTTTTTTGACGAACCACTCGTCCGGCAAAATGGGCTACGCGATTGCGCGCGCGGCAAAACGGCGCGGCGCGGACGTTGTGCTCGTAAGCGGCAAGACGGCGCTTACGCCCGTCCGGGGCGTTAAAATGGTGTCCGTCGGAAGTGCGCAGGAAATGCACGACGCGATTGTATCGCGCAGCGCAAACTGTGATATTATCGTGAAGGCAGCGGCTGTGGCGGATTATACGCCGGTACAGACGGCGGAGCAGAAGATGAAAAAGTCGGACGGCGAGATGACAATTGCGCTGCGGCGTACGCCGGACATTTTGCGCGAGCTTGGCGAGAAAAAACCGGCGGGACAGGTGCTCGTTGGCTTCTGTATGGAGACGCAGGATTTACTCGAACATGCGCGCGAAAAGCTTGTGCGTAAAAATTGTGATTATATTATTGCAAATAACCTCTTTGTGCAGGGCGCGGGCTTTGGCGTTGACACGAACACGGTGACGATTCTTGGCGCGGACGGCTCGCAGGTAGAGCCGGGTAATCTGCCCAAAGACGCGCTTGCGCATGTGATTTTAGATATTGCAAAGAAAACGTACGACGAAAAGAACGGGCTGTGAGCCCGTTTCTCATAAAATAGACGGAGGAACAAGACGTGGTTGCCGGTGTGATTGTTTCTAAAACCGCGAGACAGGTGGATCAGGTTTTCGACTATGCGGTGCCGGACGAGCTGTGCGGTGCGGTCCATGTCGGAAGCCGCGTTATTGTGCCTTTTGGAGCGGGCGGACGAAAGTGCGAGGGGTTCGTCCTCTATACGGCGATGCGCTCTGAGGCGGAGAACCTAAAATCGGTTGCCGCACTTTCCGGCGCGGATGATGCATTTGACGAAAAGGGTGCGGAGCTGATTGGCTGGCTGCGAGAAAAGACGTTGTGCAGCTACATTGACGCGGTGCGTCTGCTTGTACCGGCGGGCAGCGGCGTAAAATTTACAGAAGCTGTCCGGCTGACAGATATGGAGATAGCAGAGCGGGCGGCTCGATTGAAAAATTCGCCCGCAAAGCAAAGAATTGTCGCCGCGCTTGAAGCGGCGGGCGGCGCGCTGGATATAACAATATTAGAAAAACAGATTGGGCGCGGTACGCGCGCGCAGGTCGGCGCACTTGCGCAGATGGGGCTTGCTGTGATAGAACAGCGCGGCAGCGCTAAGGTACGGGCGCGGACGGTACACGCCGCGTCGCTGGCGGTTTCGGCTGCGGAGGCGGCCGTAGCGGCAGAAACGCTGCGCAAAAAAGCACCGAAGCAGGCGCGTGTGCTCGACTTACTGTGTGAAAACGAACGCATTGCGGTAGCGGATTTGCTCTCGCTGGCAGGTGCTGGATATAGCACGGTCAGCGCGCTTGAAAAAAAGGGGCTTGTCGTAATCTCTGAGATAGAGGCGGGGCGCAGTCCGGTGAGCGGGCGGCGGATTGCCCGCGAAGCGTTTTACACGCTGACACAGGAGCAGTGCGCGGCCTACGATACGCTTGCGTCGTCGCTAAAATCCGGCGCGGCGGAGACGTTTTTACTGCGCGGCGTGACCGGCTCGGGCAAGACGGAGGTGTATCTGCACCTAATCGCGCGGGCGGCAGAGCTGGGGAAAACGGCGATTGTGCTTGTGCCGGAGATTTCGCTCACACCACTGATGACAAAGCGGTTCGTATCGCGCTTCGGCACGCGTGTCGCGATTTTGCACAGCGCACTCTCGCTGGGCGAACGCTATGACGAGTGGCGGCGCATCAAAAACGGCGAGGTGGATGTGGTTGTCGGCGCGCGTAGCGCGGTGTTTGCGCCGCTGTCCAATATTGGCGTAATCATATTAGATGAAGAACACGAGGCGACGTATAAATCGGAGTCGTCGCCGCGCTACCATGCCCGCGATGTGGCGGTATTTCGGGCACGACAGCACGGTGCGGTGACGTTATTGGCGTCGGCGACGCCGTCGGTCGAGAGCTATTACCGGGCGCAGGCGGGGGACTACCGCCTGATAGAAATGGAAACGCGCGTCGGGGCGCAGAAGCTGCCGACGGTATATGTGGTCGATATGCGGCAAGAGCTCGAAAATGGGAACCGATCGATGTTTTCCGATATGCTTGCGCATGAGCTTTTATACAATATGGAGCACGGCGAGCAGAGTATTTTGTTTTTAAACCGGCGCGGGTTTTCGACGTTTGTGTCGTGCCGGAGCTGTGGCTTTGTCGCAAAGTGTCCGCATTGTAATATTTCGCTGACGTACCACCGCGCGACGAACCGCCTGACGTGCCACTACTGCGGCTATATGCACGAAAACTACAAAACGTGCCCCGACTGTGGCAGTGTATATATTAAGTATTTTGGGGCGGGGACACAGAAGTTGGAGGACGAGCTTGCGCGCAGGTTCGAGGGCGTGAAAACGGTGCGGATGGACGTTGATACGACGGCGACAAAGCGCGCGCACGAGAAGCTCTTAGAGCGGTTTGAAAAAGAAAAGGCGGACGTGCTCGTCGGGACACAGATGGTGTCAAAGGGGCTCGACTTCCACGCGGTGACGCTGGTTGGCGTTGTTGCGGCGGATACGTCGCTCTACATTGACGACTACAAAAGTGCGGAGCGAACGTTTAGCCTGATTACACAGGTGTGCGGCCGTGCGGGGCGCGGCAAGTTAGAGGGCCGCGCGATTGTACAGACATACACGCCGGAGCACAGCGCGATTATACACGCGCAAAAGCACGACTATGTTGGCTTTTATAAAGATGAAATTAAGCTGCGCCATGCAATGTGGTATCCGCCGTTTTGCGAGATTGTGTCGGTTTTGGTCACGGGTGCGGACGAGGCGGTAACGGCGGCAAAGGCGGCCGGCATCGCGCGCTATATCAGCCGGCGCATCGACGCAGAAATCAGCGAAAAAACGCTGATTCTCGGCCCGGCGGCTGCGGGCGTTTCTAAAATTAAAGATAAATTCCGTTACCGGATTTTAATAAAATGCGCATGTGCGGACAGCCTAAATGGTATATTAATAGATGTGATTCAAAACGCTGTCAAAGGGCAAAACCGGAAATTAATCAGTGTTTCGATTGATAAAAATCCAAACAGTTTTGTATAAATACGCAAGCCGTTGGCTTACGCATGTTGAAATATAATGGAACAGAACATAAATTAGGAGTGTGAGAAATATGGCAATTCGGTTTATCCGGGAGGAAGGCGATGAAGTACTGCGTAAAAAAAGCCGTGAGGTGACGGTGTTCGACGCGCGGCTTCACACGCTGCTCGACGATATGTTTGACACGATGTACAGCGCGGACGGCGTGGGGCTGGCGGCGGTACAGGTTGGTATTTTAAAGCGCGCGATTGTAATTGACACGCGTGGTGAGGACGAGAAAATCGAGTTGATTAACCCTGTCATCGTGTCTGTTGAAGGAGAGCGCAGAATACCGGAGGCGTGTTTGAGCGTGCCGGGCGTGCGCGGGTATGTCATCCGCCCGGAAAAGGTGACGGTACGCGCAAAGGACCGCTTTGGCGTGGAGCACGAGTATACGGGCGAAGGGCTTTTAGCGCAGGCGTTCTGTCACGAGATTGAACACCTTGACGGCGGCCTGTTTATTGACAAGGTTGAAGAATATATCGAAGACGACGAATAAGGCAAAATTGCCTGTGGAAGGAAGGGTACGATGCGGATAGTATTTATGGGAACGCCGGGCTTTGCGGCGGGATGTTTAGAGGCACTGGTGCAGGCAGGACATAATGTGGCTGCGGCGGTAAGCCAGCCGGACCGCCCAAAAGGACGCGGGCATAAGGTGCAGCCGACGCCGGTGCATGCTTGCGCGCAGGCGCACGGTATCCCCATCTATCAGCCGCAGGTGATTAAAAACGGCGAGCTAGAGGATGTGCTGCAAAAGGCTGCGCCCGATGTAATTGTTGTGGTTGCATACGGGAAAATTTTACCGGAGTCTATTTTAAACTTTCCGAAATACGGCTGTATCAATGTCCATGCGTCTCTCTTGCCGAAGTACCGGGGTGCGGCGCCGATACAGTGGAGTATTATAAACGGCGAGCGTGAAACGGGCATCACGACGATGTACATGGCGCAGGGGATTGATACGGGCGATATGATTTTAAAACACGCGATACCAATCGCGGCGGAGGAAACGGCGGGGACGCTGCACGATAAGCTGATGGCGCTTGGCGCGCAGACGCTGATTGAAACGCTTGAACGAATCGAAAACGGCACTGCGCCGCGCGAGCAGCAGGACGATAGCCAAAGCTGCTATGCGCCGATGATTGATAAGACGACGGCGCTGATTGAGTGGGATAAATCTGCACAGGAGATTTGTAACCTAATCCGCGGCATGAACCCGTCCCCATTTGCGTATACTACGTATAAAGGCGCGCGGATGAAAATCGGTACGGCGGCGGTGTCGGATGTTGTGCCGGAGGCTGTGCCGGGAACGGTTTTGTGCGCGGGGCGCGACGGGCTTTTGGTGTGCTGCGCTGACAGCGCGCTATTGGTAAAGACTGTGCAGTTTGACGGAAAGAAAATGATGCCCGTGGGCGACTATCTTGCGGGCCATACCATAGAAGAAGGAACTGTTTTAGGCAGGGAGGAATAAGATATGCCACTGTACTACCCGTTTTTTGACAATACGTATCTTGTTTTTGTGCTGATTCCGGTGCTTGTCTCGATTTGGGCGAGTGCGAGGGTTAATTCGACGTTTAAAAAATATTCCGATTACCGCAACGCGAGGAATCTGACTGCGGCGGAGGTGACGCGTATGATTCTCGACCGAAACGGGCAGCAGAACGTGCACATAGAGCGTGTGGGCGGCAGCTTGACCGACCATTACGACCCGCGCGACAATACAATCCGCCTGTCGGAGAGCGTATACGACTCGACCTCCTGCGCAGCGATTGGCGTTGCGGCGCACGAGGCGGGCCATGCCGCACAGCACGCGAAGGGCTATGTGCCGATCAAAATCCGCAATGCGCTCGTGCCGGTGGCGAATTTTGCCTCGCGGCTGGCGGTGCCGCTCGTTTTGCTCGGCTTTATCATGGAGCTTGGCGGCTTGGTCGACTTTGCGATTATCTTGTATGGCGCGGTCGTGCTCTTTTCGCTGATTACCCTGCCGGTGGAATTTGATGCGAGCCGGCGCGCGGTCGTGACGCTCGACGAGTATGGAATTTTATCAACAGAAGAAAACGCGGCGGCGAAAAAAGTGCTCCGTGCGGCGGCGATGACGTATGTTGCGTCGATGCTGGTAGCGCTCGGCAGCTTTTTACGGATTTTGACGCTGTTTGGAAGAAGACGGGACTAAACGATGGAGCAGAAAACAGGCGGCGCGCGCGTTTGCGCGCTGAAAATACTATATAAAATTGAACAAGAGGGAGCGTTTGCGAATATTGCGCTCAAGGAGGCGCCCGGACTGCGGGCATTGTCCGCACCGGACAGAGGCCTTGTGACGACGCTCGTGTACGGCTGTGTGCGCTATAAACGCTATCTTGACTATATTATCACGCAGTTTTCGAGCGTGAAGCTTAAAAAGCTTTCGCCATATGTACTGCTTTTGCTGCGTATGGGGACGTACCAGATTATGAAGCTTGACCGTGTGCCGGACAGGGCGGCGGTCGACGAATGTGTGAAGTTAGCGGGAAAGTACGCCTACCGTTCAAAGGGATTTGTGAACGCGGTTCTGCGCAAGATAGCGGCGCAAAAGCAGCAGATTCGGCTGCCGGAGGAAACGGCACAGCGGCTTGGCGTGCAGTATTCCTACCCAGACGAAATTGTATCGGCGTGGCTTGACGCGTATGGTGCGGCTTTTACAGAAGAGCTGCTCGCGGCGGGGAATGAGAGCGCGCCGCTCACGGTGCGGGTCAACACGCTGAAAACGGACGAGACGTCGTTAACGGAGCGCCTAAAGACAGAGGGTGTCCATGTAGAAAACGCGAACGTGGCGGGTATGCTTTCGCTGGGCGGAACAGAAATTCCTGCGCTCGAAAGCTACCGTGCGGGTCTGTTTACGCCGCAGGGGATGGCCTCCTATTTGGCGGGGGCGGTGCTTGCGCCGCGGCCGGGGGACACAGTTTTGGATTTGTGCGCCGCGCCGGGCGGCAAAAGCACGCACCTTGCGGAGTTGATGCAAAATAAAGGAAACGTATATGCGTTCGATATCCACGCACATAAAATTGCGCTGATTGAACAAAATGCGGCCCGCCTTGGCATCAATATCATCACGGCGGCACAGGCCGACGCTTCCGTGCCGATGGAGCGGTTTTTCGGCTGTGCGGACGCGGTTTTGGCGGACGTGCCGTGTAGCGGTCTTGGTATTATCCGCAAAAAGCCGGACATCAAGTGGGGCTTTGACGCGGCGGGACAGGACGCGCTCGCGGAGCTGCAATATCGGATTTTGTCGGCGGCGGGGCGGTATGTAAAGGCAGGCGGTACGCTCGTGTACAGCACATGTACGATTGCAGAAAAGGAAAACAACGCGGTTGTGGAGCGGTTTCTGCGCGAAAACGGCGATTTTGCGCTGGACGGCTTTGCGGACGTACTGCCGGATAAAATGCAAAAGACGACCGCAAAGGACGGATATATACAGTTTTTCCCGCATACGGACGGGATTGACGGGTTTTTTATTTGCAGGATGAAGCGGAAAAGCTGAGGGGAGTACAATGGATAAAACAACGGGCCTGCCCGATTTGAGAAGCTTTACATATGAAGAGCTCGAGACGTTTCTGACCGGAATCGGAGAAAAGCGGTTTCGCGCCGGACAGGTGTTTGCGTGGCTGAGCAAGGGAGTACAGGACTTTGACGAAATGACGAATTTATCGAAGCAGCTGCGCGAGAAGCTGTCTGCTGTTTCGACGCTGAGCCGGGCGCATATCGAGGAAAAGTATATCTCAAAGATAGACGGAACAGTTAAATATTTAATCGGACTCGGCGACGGCGAGTGTGTCGAAACGGTTGTTATGCGCTACCACCACGGCGTCACGGTCTGTATTTCGTCGCAGGTGGGCTGTGCGATGGGGTGCGGCTTTTGTGCCTCGACCATAGGCGGAAAAAAGCGCGACCTTCTGGCGGGGGAAATTCTTTTGCAGGTGATTTTAGCACAGGCCGACATTGGCGAGCGGATTTCTAATATTGTAATGATGGGCATCGGCGAGCCACTCGACAATTTTGAGAATGTGCGCCGGTTTTTAATCAATGTCGGCGATGCGCGCGGCCTGAATATCGGTTACCGGCACATTTCGCTGTCGACGTGCGGCTTGGTCGACGGGATTGATAAATTGGCAGAGTTAAACCTCCCGATTACGCTGTCGATTTCGCTGCACGCCCCGAATGACGAGATTCGCAGCAAAACAATGCCAATCAACCGGCGTTACCCGATTGCGTCGCTTTTGGCTGCGTGCCGGCGGTATCAAGCGGTGACGACGCGGCGTATCTCGTTTGAATATGCGATGATTGACGGCGTAAACGACAGCGCGGCGGACGCGGCGCAGCTTGCGTCGATTTTAAAGGGGCTTTTGTGCCACGTTAACCTGATTCCGGTCAACAATGTGGCGGAGCGTGATTACGTAAAAAGTAGCCCCGCCGCGATTGAGACATTTATAAAAATTTTGGAAAAAGCGGGGATTACCGCGACGGTGCGCCGTTCGCTGGGGGCGGATATTTCGGCTTCCTGTGGACAATTGCGTCAAAAGCGGTTATAATATACTTGAGCTAAAAGCTCAAGCTTGTGCGCTAAGACATGGTATGATGCAGAAAACGGTTTCTAACTATTTTGTAATTGTCATATTATTTAAAGGTTAAGAGACGGACAACACCAGCCCGGGACGGGCAGTTAGGAGGGGGCGCCGTTGGTTTTTGAACATAAGAGCGACGTGGGGCGGCTGCGCGAGGAAAACCAAGACAGCTGTGACGCGTTTTGCATTGGAGATACGTTCTTTGGCGTTGTTGCGGACGGTATGGGCGGCTATAAGGGCGGCAGTATTGCGAGCAGTATCGCCGTTGGGGCTGTGCGGCAAAGGATTGAGGCCGAATACGATGAGCAAATGCGAGAAAGCGAGCTTTTGTCCTTGCTGCAATCGTGTTTTGTGTCGGCAAACAGTGACATTTTGCAGCGTTCCATAAAGGACGCGGAGCTGAGCGGCATGGGGACGACGATGGTGCTTGCCGCCGTGCGGCAGGGCCGCGCGCTGGCGCTCAATGTCGGCGACAGCCGTGCATATTTTGTGAGCGGCGGCGAAATACGCCAGCTTACAAAGGATCAATCCTATGTACAGCACCTTGTTGACATCGGCGAAATTACGCCGCAGGAGGCGCTTAAGCACCCGCAAAGGAATATTATTATGCAGGCGGTCGGCGTATCGACGGCTGTGTCGCCGGATGTATATACGTTTGACTACAATGGAGAAACGCTTCTGCTTTGCTCCGACGGGCTGACCAATATGGTGTCTGACGATGCGATTGCAGCGGTTTGCGGGCAGGCGGATTCATGCGAAGAGAAGGTAAGGCGCCTGATTGGTATGGCGAATGAGGCGGGCGGCACGGACAATATATCGGTCGTGCTTTTGCAGTACAATTCTAAAAGCGCAGGTGATAAGCATGAGTGAATTTATACAGATCGGCTCGCTGCTGGGCGGGCGGTATGAAATCATTGAAAAGATTGGCGCGGGCGGTATGGCGGAGGTTTATAAGGCGCGCTGCCGCCTGCTAAATCGCTATGTTGCGATTAAGGCGCTTAAGCCGGAATATGCGGGCGATGCGGAGTTTCTGAAACGGTTTGAAATCGAAGCACAGGCGGCGGCGAGCCTGTCGCACCCGAACATCGTGTCGGTGTATGACGTGGGCTATGACGCAGGCCGTCACTATATTGTGATGGAGCTTGTCGAGGGCGTGACGCTTAAGGGCTATATTGCAAAGAAGGGGGCGCTCCCGTGGCGGGAAGCGGCCGGCTTTGCTGCACAAATTTGCTCCGCGCTCGAATGTGCGCACAAAAAACGAATTATTCACCGCGACATCAAGCCGCACAATATTATTATCACGCCGGAAGGCGTCGCGAAGGTGACCGATTTTGGTATTGCGCGGGCGGCCAGCTCGACGACGATGGTCGCCGACGGCTCTGTCATGGGGTCGGCGCATTATCTTTCGCCGGAGCAGGCGCGCGGCGGCTATACAGACGAAAAATCCGATATTTATTCAGCCGGTGTGACGCTGTATGAAATGCTGACGGGGCGCGTACCGTATGAGGCGGACAGCCCGGTGTCCGTCGCGATGATGCATGTGTCGGGCGATCTGGTTCAGCCGCGTATCATCAATCCGGACATTCCGGAGGATATGGAAAAGATTGTACTTAAAGCAATGAGTAAGGAGCAGTCCTTGCGCTATGCAAGTGCGGAGGATATGCTCTATGACATCAATGCGGTGCTGTCGAACCGCGCAATCGCGCCCGCGCCGGAGCCGACGCAGGTGATGGAGGGGCGTGCCCGTGAGGGAGCGCGCCGCAGAGGGGCGCAGGCCGCGTCCGACACGGCGCATCAAGCAAAAAACAAATCAAAAGGGAAAAAGGACAAACAGCCGCTTACAAAGAGTGAGAAGCGGATGGTGTGGCTTGCAGTTGCGGCGGCGGTCGTTTTGATTGGGATTGTCGGCGTTGTCTGCATGTCGTGGTTTGGCGTGTTCGGTGCGTGGCAGTGGGACGAAACGGTTGTGCCGGAAATTGAGGGTAAAACGCTGGAGGAAGCGACGAAGCTGCTAAAGGATGCAAAGTTAGAGATTGACATTGACGAGGAGATTGCGTCGACCCAGTACGAAAAGGACACGATTATTTCGCAGGAGCCGGCTGCGGGCCGGACTGTAAAAAAAGGCGTCAAAGTGCGCGTCAAGGTCAGCACAGGGATCGGCGACAAGATTTCGATTCCAAATGTTGTAAACTATGAAAAAGAAAACGCGAAATCCACGCTGGAAAAGTCGGGCTTTGTAGTCGTGTTTACAGAAGAGGAAAGCGATACTGTGCCGGAAAATACAGTTATACGGCAGTCACCGGCCGCGGGGACAGAGGCCAAGAGCGGCGATACGGTGCGGCTGTATGTCAGCGGGAAGGCGGCGAGCGAAAAGGTGCCGGTGCCGAACGTAATCGGCAAGTCGCTCGCACAGGCAAAAAATGATATAGAGGCGGCGGGCCTTGTTGTAGGCAATGTCGCCGAGCAGGAGTCCGAGCAGGCGGTCGGGACAGTGATCCGGCAGAGCCCGTCGGGCGGCATGGCAGATAAAAAGAGCGCAGTCGCGCTTACGGTAAGCAAGGGGCAGAAGGCGACACCGACACCAACGCCGAATACACCAACGCCGCCTCCACCGTCCGAGGAGCCGCAAAAGGTGAAGACGATTAGCCTGCCTGTGCCTCAGAACAAAGAATCGACCCAAATTCGCGTTGTCGCCAATGGGACGACAATCCATGATGCGCTTCACCACAAGAGCGAGGTCAGCTTCGATTTGCGCGTGACGGGCCGCAATACGGCGACGCTGGAAATTTATCACGACGGCACGCTTGTAGGAACGCAGACGGTGAATTTTTAAGAGTGGGGGGTCTTGGTCTGACTGGCGTAATTATAAAGGGAATCGGCGGCTTTTACTATGTAAAGGCCGAAGATGAGATTTTTGAATGTAAGGCGCGGGGCCGGTTTCGTAAGGAGGGCCTTGTGCCAATGGTGGGCGATACGGTAAGTATAAGCGTCAAAAACGGCAAGGGGAGTATTGACGAAATTTTGCCGCGTACAACGATGCTGATTCGGCCCGCGGTCGCCAATATCGACCAGCTTGTGGTTGTTGTCGCGCTCCGCTCGCCCGAGCCGCACGCTGCCCTGATTGACCATTTTTTGATTCTCGGCGAGCATAGCGGTATTGAAACGGTGCTATGCTTTAATAAAGCGGACTTACCGCATACACAGGAGCTTGTGGACATCTATCGAAACGCCGGTTACCGCGTCGTTTTGACGAGCGTGGAAACAGGCGAGGGCGTCGAGGAGCTAAAAAGCTTGTTAAAGGGTAAAATTACCGCGTTTGCGGGGAATTCCGGCGTCGGAAAGTCGAGCCTTCTAAACGCGCTTGGTGCGCCGGAGGGATTGGAGACCGGGCGCGTCAGCGAGAAAATCCAGCGTGGACGGCATACGACGCGCCATGTTGAGCTGATTGAGCTGGACGGCTGCGCGCTGGCGCTCGATACGCCGGGGTTTTCGAGCTTTGAGATGCCTGCGGTGAAAGCGGAAGAGCTGCAAGATTATTTTATCGAATTTGCGTCGTATATTGGGGGCTGCAAATTCCGCGGCTGCGCGCACATCAGTGAGCCGGGCTGCGCGGTGTTAGAGGCCGTAGCGCAGGGCAAGGTGTCGAAGCTGCGCCATAATAGCTACAAAGAGCTGTATCAGGAATTAAAGAAAGTGAAAGAATGGGAAACATGAGGTGTTTTTCAGACGGAAGGGACGAAAACAGATGATTAAAATTGCGCCTTCTATCTTATCGGCTGACTTTTCGCGGCTGGGGGAGCAAATTGACGCGGTGGCGCGCGGCGGCGCGCAGTATCTTCACATTGACGTCATGGACGGTATGTTTGTGCCGAATCTTACGATTGGGCCTGTAGTAATTGAAAGTATCCGGAGGGAAAGCAACCTTATTTTTGATGTGCATTTGATGATTGAACGGCCGGAGCGCTACATTGACGCGTTTGCGGCGGCGGGCGCGGATATTATTACCGTACATAGCGAGGCGACGGACGATTTGAAAGGGTGTATTGCACAAATTAAGCAATGCGGAAAGCGTGCCGGTGTGTCAATTAAGCCGGCGACGCCGGTCAGCGCAATCGCTGATGTTTTGCACTGTGTGGACATGGTGCTCGTCATGTCGGTGGAGCCGGGCTTTGGCGGGCAGGGCTATCTGCCGCAGGCGGACGGCAAGCTGCGCGAGCTGCGCGGACAGATTCGTCCGGGGACGGATTTGTCGGTCGACGGCGGTGTGAAGCTTGATAACCTTGCCCACGTAATTGAAATGGGGGCGAACACGGTCGTTGCCGGCAGCGCGGTGTTTGGTGCGGCGGATGTCTGTGCGCAAACGGCGGCGTTTGTGTCGCTGGCACAGCAGACGGAGGAGGCGCTTGTATGCGGGCGGTGATTTTTTGCGGCGGCGAAATTGTGGACTATGACCGCGTCCGCGCACGGATTCGGCAGGGCGATATGCTGATATGTGCCGACTCAGGTTACAGACATGCCAAAATTATGGGGCTTCGTCCCGATATTGTACTGGGTGACTTTGACTCCTATGAAAAAGCGGCAGTTGACTGTGACCATGTGTTGACATATCCGGCGAAAAAAGATTACACCGACAGCGAAATTGCGGCCCGGTATGCCCTTGAACATGGATGTGACGATATTTTACTGCTTGGCGCGACAGGCGGCCGCCTCGACCATACGCTCGGCAATATCTATCTGCTTAAGCTAATTATGGAGCATGGCGCGGCGGGGGAGCTCTACGACGGTGTTACTGCCGTATGGCTGGCGAAGGGAACGATTTCCGTTTCCGGTAGTGTTGGAGATATTTTATCCGTAATTCCGTTTGCAGAGGCGGCGGATCTCACGACGAAGGGGCTTGCGTACCCGCTCATTCATCAGGGGCTTGCGGGCGCGAGCACGGGAGTCAGCAATGTGTTTGAAACGGAGCGTGTACGGCTCGACATCGGTGAGGGGAGAGCGCTTGTCGTCCATGTGGCACAGTAGTGGAAAATAGAGGATAGATTGTAATATTTATGAATCAATTAGCTCGCTGGGAGGCAGATTTTGCCTTCTTTTTTTGTACCAAAAAATGCCTGAAAAGGGCGAAAAATAAGGCTGGTATCAAAGTTGCACAGCCGCGGAGTTAAAAAATTGTATACTATCACGAATTTGTAATGAAGATTTAAGATTTTTGAGAAAAAATTTTAAAAAAGGTATTGAAAAACGTATGGAAATCGTGTAAAATTTCACTTGTAAGGGATAAAAGTGTTATAAAGTGGTTGCAAGTGGTTAAAGAGTGTGTTAAAATACTGTTACAACCCCTCATAAGGCGAGGTGAAACGCTTGTTCATTGGCGAGTACAGTCACAACATAGATGCGAAAGGACGCATGATCCTGCCGGCCAAGTTCCGCAAAGGCGACTTGGGCGAGATTTTCTATGTCACGAAGGGGACGGAGCAGTGCCTGTTCGTGTATTCGCGCGAGGAATGGGCGAAGTTTGAAGAAAAGCTTGCAAGCCTTCCGATTACTACCAACCCGCAGGCGGGCGCATTTATGCGGTTTTTCCTGTCCGGCGCGGCGGAGTGCGAGGTGGACAAGCTCGGACGAATTAATATCCCCGCGCATCTGCGTGAATATGCCCATCTTGAAAAGGACGTCAAGGTGCTGGGCGTACGAAGCAGGATTGAAATTTGGGATTCGGCGGCATGGAGCGAATACTGCGAGAAGGAAATCACGTTGGATCATGTGATTTCGAGCATGGGTTCCATCGGCATGGACTTTTAGGCGGTGGGACAGTTGGAGTTTTTGCATATTCCTGTGATGCTAAAGGAATGTATCACGTATTTAAAAATAAAGCCTGACGGGATTTATGTAGACGGCACGCTCGGTGGCGCGGGGCACAGCAGTGTGATTGCGTCAAAGCTGGACGGCGGCAGACTGATTGGAATCGACCAGGATGCGGACGCGATTCGCGCGGCGGGCGAGAAGCTTGCGCCATACGGTGAGACAGTTACCATTGTAAAAAACAATTTTAAAAATATAGATGCAGTATTAGATGGATTAGGAATTGATAAAATTGACGGCGCGCTCCTCGATTTGGGCGTTTCGTCGCACCAGCTCGACGAAGCGGAGCGTGGCTTTAGCTATATGGCGGACGCGCCGCTTGATATGCGGATGAACCGGGAGGAGACGCTGAGTGCGTATGACATTGTCAATGGTTATACAGAACAGCAGATAGCAGATATTATTTTCCGCTACGGCGAGGAACGGTGGGCGAAGCGTATTGCACAGTTCATCTGCAAAGCGCGGACGGAAAAGCCGGTTGAAACTACGCTGCAGCTTGTGTCAATTATAAAGGCAGCGATTCCGAAGGGGGCGCGGCTGGAGGGCGGCAACCCGGCGAAACGGACGTTTCAGGCGATTCGTATTGAGGTAAACGGTGAGCTGGCAATTCTGCGCGGCGCGGTGGACGCGTTTGCAGAACACTTAAAGCCCGGCGGGCGGCTCGCGGTGATTACGTTCCACTCTTTAGAGGACCGCATCGTAAAAGAGGCCTTTGCAGATTTAGCAAAGGGATGCACATGTCCGAAGGAGTTTCCGGTTTGCGTGTGCGGCGGCGCGGCAAAGGTCAAAGTGCTGACCAGAAAGCCGATAACCGCGTCGCAGAGCGAGCTGGAGCAGAATTCACGTTCAAAAAGCGCAAAGTTGCGCGTGATTGAAAAATTGTAAAAAACATTGGGGATAAAACTTTGTAGGGGGTAAGAGCAGTGCGTACAAATGGGAACCTTGCGCTGAAGCCGGCGTACCGTCCGGAGTATCAGCCGACACAGGCTAATTTGAAGAAAAAGGCTGCAGTGAAGCAGGAATCGACGAAAGCGAAGGCAAAGACGGTCAACATTGCAGTTGCAGTTTTCTATATCGTAATTATATTTGCGATTGCGTTCTGTTTGGTCAGCCGCGAAGTGAGCCTTTATGAAAAGAGCAGCGAGGTTAGCCGTTTAGAGAGCCGCCTTGAACAGGCGCAGACGGATGCAAAGCAGGCGAAAATTGCCGCGGAGAGCGCGATTGACTTAAAAAAGATTGAGGAAGTAGCAACGACAAAGTTTGGGATGAGCAGACCTGAGAAAAACCAGACGGCCTATATCAACATTCAGCAGGGCGATTATGTGGAAAAGTCGGCAAAGAAAGACGTAGGGCTCGAAATTCAGCAGAATATTCAAAATGGGCTGAAAAATCTTTTTGGT
Source organism: uncultured Eubacteriales bacterium (assembly GCA_900550065.1). Taxonomy (GTDB): domain Bacteria; phylum Bacillota; class Clostridia; order UBA1381; family UMGS1253; genus Aphodoplasma. The sequence goes on from URQR01000002.1 coordinate 18,459, forward strand.
ATATTTGGCGTACAGTAAGCTTATACATGATAGTAGAAAATAATCGATAGGATAAGAGGCAACTTTATGAAAGTGAGGCTTGAACATTTTGCCTCGCTTTTCGTTTTTATCGGTTCATATAGGCACAGGGCGGCAAGGGCCGCAGGCGATGGAGGGATGTAAGTGGAAGCTCCGAAACGGAAGGTCAAAAAACGTATTTTGTACTTTATGCTGGCTTTTTGCGTCGCTTTTGTGGCGCTGGCAGGGCGGGTTGCATGGCTGCAAACGGTTGACGGTGCATTTTTAAAAAAGGCGGCAACGCAGCAGCAGACGCGCGACAATATTATTACAAGTAAGCGCGGTACGATTTACGATAGGAATAACAAAGAGCTCGCGGTGAGCGCGTCGGTCGAGATGGTGACGGTGTCCCCGAACGAGATAAAAAAAGCGGGCGGCAGCGAGCTGGTGGCGAAAAAACTCGCCGAAATTTTGTCGCTGAGCTATGACGATGTGTATAAAAAGGTGACGAAGAACTCGGCCTATGAGATTATAAAACGTAAGGTGGAGGCCGAGCAGACGGACCAAATCCGCGCGCTGAAGGCGGATAAGGAAACGAAGGAGGCCTTTGCGGGCGTTGGGCTCGAGGAGGATACGAAGCGTTACTACCCGAACGGCAGCTTCGCGTCGCATATTTTGGGCTTTACCGGAACGGACAATCAGGGCTTATACGGGATAGAGAAGGCATATGACGACGAGCTGTCCGGTGTGTCCGGGCGCGTAATTTCCGTCAAAAATGCAGTTGGCGTTGACATGCCTTATAAATATGAGCAAAAATTTGACTCACAGGATGGGCTCAATGTTGTACTGACGATTGACGAAACGATTCAGCATTTTGCAGAAAAGCATTTGGAACAGGCGTGTGAGGAAAACAAGCCGGCACAGGGCGCATTTGCGCTCGTGGTCGCACCCAAAACCGGGGAAGTGCTCGCTATGGCGACAAACCCGAACTTCGATTTAAACCAGCCGTTTGAAATTACGAATCAGGAGACGCTCGACGCGATTGCAGCCCTGCCGCAGGAGCAGCAGAGCAAAGCTAAGAGCGAAGCGCTCATGAAGCTGTGGAAAAACAAGGCGGTTACCGACGCATATGAGCCGGGCTCCGTGTTCAAGATATTGACCTATGCGATGGCGCTGGAAGAAGGCGTTGCGCAGCTGAGCGACACGTTTACCTGTACGGGCGGCACGAAGGTTGGCCCACATACGATTCATTGCTGGAAGACGGCGGGCCACGGGCATGAAACGCTCAAGGAAGGGCTGCAAAATTCATGCAACCCTGTGTTGATGGAGCTTGGGCGCAGGCTCGGGGTCGATAATTTTTGCAAGTACTTCCGTGCGTTCGGTATGGATATGAGAACCGGGTTTGACATTGTAGGCGAAAGCCAGGGCGTATTTTTTAAGCAGAGCGCTATGCATGAGGTCGAGCTTGCGACAAGCTCGTTCGGACAGGGGTTTCAGGTTACGCCTTTGCAGCTTGCGGCGGCAATTTCCGGTATTGTCAACGGCGGAAACCTTGTTCGCCCGCACATTGTAAAAGCACTGACGGATGAAAACGGCACGGTCGTAAAAAATTATGAGCCGGAGGTCGTACGCCGCATTGTTTCGGAGGAAACGTCGGCGACGATGCGCGACTTTATTGAAAACGTTGTTACAAACGGTACCGGTAAGGGCGCGAAGATTGAGGGCTATCGCATTGGCGGTAAAACGGGTACATCCGAAAAGCAGCCGCGCGGAAACGGAAAATATATTGCATCGTTTGTCGGCATTGCGCCGATGGACGACCCGGAGCTGTTGTGTATCGTTGCAATCGACGAGCCGACGGGCAGCATGTATCAGGGCAGCCAGATTGCCGCGCCGGTCGTTCGGAATATTTTAGAGGATACGCTCCGGTATATGGGCGTTGAAAAGCAGTTAGAGGGCGACGAGCTGACGGCAATGCAGTCGAACGTGCCGGAGGTACGCGGCCTTGCGCTCGCAGACGCGAAGCAGCAGCTTACGGACGAAGGCTTTGCCGTAAAGGTGGTCGGTGAAGGCGAAGAAGTGCAGCAGCAGCTTCCGAAGCCGGGTGCGAGCCTGTCAAAGGGGTCGACGGTAATTCTCTATACCGTCACGTCGGAGGTCGCAAAGGTGAAAGTGCCCGATGTAACGGGTATGAGTCTCTCGCAGGCGACGAAGGCAATTGAGTCGGCGGGCTTAAACATCGAGGTGTTGGGCGGCGCGGACGATTCGGGTAAATCGCCCGCAAGTAAGCAGGATCCGCCGGCCGGGACGGAGGTTAACCCGGCGACGACGGTACGGGTAGAGTTTGTATTCATGGACGGCGACTAAACCGAAGGTTTGTAAGAGTATATAAAAAGCCGCTTTGGCGGATGGGAGTGGAATGCATGAAACTGCGGAAACTGATGGAGGGGCTGCGCGTGATCGGCAGTAATCAGGCGCTTGATACAGAAGTGAGCGGGATTGCCTATGATTCGCGCGCGGTAAAGCCGGGCGACGTGTTTGTCTGCATCAAGGGCTATCAGACCGACGGGCATAAATACGCGGCGGATGCGGCGGCGAAGGGTGCGGCGGCGATTGTCGCCTGTGACACGCTCAATATGTCGGGTGTAGCTGTGCTCTATACGCCGGATACACGGCTTGCGCTTGCACAGATGTCAAAGACGTTTTTCGGCGATCCGCTTAAAAATATTAAATTGATTGGTATCACGGGAACGAACGGGAAAACGACTGTGACCTATCTAATCAAGGCGATTTTAGAGGCTGCTGGTAAGACGGTCGGCCTGATTGGAACGAACCAGAACATGATTGGCGAAACGGTGCTCCCCACGGAGCGCACAACGCCGGAGTCGTTCGAGCTGTACCAAATATTCCGCCAAATGGCGGATGCGGGCGCGGAGTATGTCGTGATGGAGGTGTCGAGCCATGCGCTCGAACTGCACCGCGTCGGCGGATGTGAATTTGCGGTTGCCGCGTTTACGAATTTAACGCAGGACCATCTCGATTTTCACGGTACAATGGAGAATTATTTCGCGGCGAAACGTAAGCTGTTCGACCTATGTGAAAACGCGGTTGTCAACATCGATGACGCATACGGTGTGCGCATTGCGAAGGAGTGCCGGTGCAATCTGCTGACCTATGCGGCCGGAAAGACGGCCTCCCTACAGGCGTCCAACATTGCGGTGACGGCGAAGGGGGTGTCGTACGGACTCGAATATGAAGGGCAGATGTACGACGCGCGTGTTGGTATTCCCGGTAAATTTTCAGTTTATAATTCTCTTGCGGCGCTCGGCTGTGCGCTCGCGCTTGGGTTTGATATTGAGCTTTGCCTTGACGCGCTTGGAAAGGCGCACGGCGTAAAGGGGCGCGCGGAGGTCGTGCCGACGGACACGGATTACACGGTCTTAATTGATTATGCGCACACGCCGGATGGGCTTGAAAATATTATTTCAACAGTCAACGCATTTAAGACAGCGCGTGTGATTACGGTGTTTGGCTGCGGCGGTGACCGCGACCGGACAAAACGCCCGCTTATGGGCGCGGCGGCCGGACGGCTGTCGGACTTTTTGGTCGTTACGTCCGACAATCCGCGCACAGAAGACCCCGAAAAGATTATAGACGACATTATGCCCGGCGTGCTGGAGTCGGCCTGCCCCTATGTGCGGATTGAAAACCGCCGGGAGGCGATTGCTTACGCGCTGTCGCACGCACAGGCGGACGACGTGATTATTCTTGCCGGCAAAGGGCATGAGACGTATCAGATTTTAAAGGACGGCACGATTCACTTTGACGAACGCGAAGTCGTGGCCGGACTTTTGGAGGCACAGGAGAAGGAACATGGAGAAGCTTAGCATCAAGGAGGTCGCGGCGGCGTGCGGCGGTACGCTGCTATGGGGCGACGAGAATACAATTATTGAGGGCGTGACGACGGACAGCCGCAAAAGCGGCGAAAATCTGCTTTTTATTCCGCTTGCGGGGCCGACATTTGACGGACACGCGTTTATCCGCGCAGCGTTTGACACGGGCGCGGTTGCCGCGCTGACGCACAAGGATACGGAGCCGTTTTTCGACGGCACGCTGATTCGCGTTGCGGACACGAAGCAGGCGCTTGCCGACCTTGCGCGGTATTATTTGCGTAGGTTTGATATCCCTGTTGTGGCGGTCACCGGCTCTGTTGGCAAAACGACGACAAAGGATATGGTTGCGGCGGCGCTGGCGGAAAAGTACCGCGTATTAAAGACACAGGGCAATTATAACAACGACATTGGACTGCCGCTGACGGTGTTTGGGCTTGATCGCGAGCACGAGATTGCTGTGCTGGAAATGGGGATGAACCATTTTGGTGAAATCCGCCATCTTGCGTCGATTGCGCACCCAGACAGCGCGCTGATTACTAATATTGGTATGGCGCATATCGAAAACCTTGGCTCACAGGAAGGAATACTGCAGGCAAAATTAGAAATTACGGAGTATTTCGGGGAAGAAAATACGCTGTTTTTCAACAGCGACGACGCGTTTTTGTCCACGGTGAAAGCGGATCGCTACCAAACCGTCCGGTTTGGTATTCATGATACGGCGTGCGCCTATCGCGCAGAGCACATCGAGCACGGCGCGGGCTATGTCGCCTTCGACGTGGTGTATGAGGGCGGCGTGCAGGCCGTACGGGTGAATCTGCCCGGAATGCATAATATTTACAATGCACTTGCGGCATTTGCGGTTGCAAAGCAGTACGGTGTTTCCGACGCGGAGATTGCCGCGGGGCTGGCGGCCTTTACGCCGTCAAAAATGCGGATGGATATCCGCGCAGTTGGGCCGGTTACGCTGATTAACGATTGCTATAATGCCTCGCCCGACTCGGTGCGTGCCGCGCTTGCGGTGCTAAAGGGCACGGAGGCAAAGCGCAGGGTGGCAATTTTAGGCGATATTTTAGAAATGGGTGCTTTTGGCCCGGCAGCGCACGAGGCGCTCGGCAAACAGGCGGCGCAGTGCGCCGATGTACTGCTTACGACGGGCAAGGACGCAAAGTTTTTGCACAGCGGCGCAGCAGCGGCGGGGATGTCGGAGGAAAACGCACGTCATTTTGCAAGCAATAAAGAAATTGTGGCCGCGCTCGGTTCGGTTTTACAGCCGGGTGACGCAGTTTTGGTGAAAGCGTCGCGCGGGATGCAGTTTGAGCAGATTGTAGTGGGGCTTGAGAAATTGTTTTTGTAAAAACAAGTAAAACGCGGAGGGGTTAGACAATGGGGGAGCAGTTACAGCAATTGGCGGTGCCGTACTTGATTACGTTCGGAATTGCGCTGTTGGTGAGCGTGTTGGTTGGGCCGGTTCTGATACCGTTTTTGCATAAGCTCAAATTCGGGCAGGAAATCCGTGAGGAGGGGCCGAGCTGGCACAAAAAGAAGTCCGGCACGCCGACGATGGGCGGGTTTATCTTTATCGCGGGCGTGCTCGCGGCGACGCTTTTCATGGCGCGTGATACATCGACGCTGATTGTGCTGATTTGTGCGGTCGGCTTTGGACTGATTGGTTTTATTGACGACTTTATCAAGGTAATTTTGAAGCGCAATCTTGGCTTAACGGCGCTGCAAAAGCTGGCGCTGCAAATCGCGCTGGCGGTCGCGTTTGTGATAACGCTAAACGCGCTTGGCCTGCTACATACGGATATTATCCTTCCGTTTGTAAAAGAGCCGGTTAATCTCGGCTGGTTTTATGTTGCGTTTGCCGTGTTTATCATGGTCGGATTTGTTAATGCGGTCAATTTGACCGATGGTCTCGACGGGCTGGCGACAAGCGTGACGGCGGTTGTGTCACTGTTTTTTGCGGCTGTGTCGCTGCTGGCGGGCAACAACAGCCTTGCTGTGTTTTTAGTTGCACTGACGGGCGGCTGTCTTGGCTTTTTACTCTTTAACCACTACCCGGCAAAGGTCTTTATGGGCGACACGGGCTCGCTGTTTTTGGGCGGCGCAGTATCCGCCGCAGCAATTGTGCTGAAGATGCCGCTTATTTTAGTAATTGTGGGGATTATTTACGTTGTTGAGGCGCTTTCTGTAATGTTGCAGGTCGCGTCCTTTAAGCTGACGGGGAAGCGAATTTTTAAGATGAGCCCAATCCACCACCACTTCGAGATGTGCGGGTGGCGCGAGGTCAAAATCGTTTCGGTGTTTTGCGCTGTTACGGTTGTTTTTTGTGTAATCGGCTACTTTGCTGCTGCACCTTATCTGGCAGTTTAAGATAGGGCGGACGCAGCTTTACATAGGGCTACTATAGAATAAGTGGCAAAACCACCGCAGGAGGGAAACGTATGGCACAGGTTCGGAAAACTGTCCGCAAACAGGCGCGCACACGCACACAACCAATAAAAAAGCGCACGCAGGCGCCGCGGACGGCAAAACAGAAACCTCCGATAAAAAAGCAGATACAAAAAAGCAGTCCGGCAAAGGTGAAGCGGGAGCGCATGGCAAGACCAAAGGGCGGTCTGCGCTGGACGCGGGCAGGCGCGCGCGGGCTTGACCGAATGCTGCTGCTTGATATCATAATTTTAGTTGTGTTTGGAGTGATTATGGTTTTTTCGGCGAGCGCCCCGGCGGCGAGCGCGTATCAGGATAACCCGTATTACTATATTATCCGGCAGGCAATTTTTGCCGCGCTGGGGTTTGCGGCGATGTGGGTGCTTTCGTACTTTGACTATCATAACTTCGAAAAATTTGCGTTTTTAATCTTGGCGGGCAGTTTTTTACTGTTGTTCGCGGTGTACATTCCCGGAATCGGTCAGGTGCGTAATAATGCCCGGCGCTGGATTAATATCGGAATCAGCACCTTACAGCCGTCCGAGGTCGTAAAGATTGCAATTATTATTTACTTTTCTTATAGCTTATCCTTGATTAAAGATAAAATCAAGGAGTTTCGCGGCGGACTATTACGCTACCTCGTTATTCTGGGGCTATTTTCAATCGTTTTGCTCAAAGAGCCGCACTTGAGCGCGACGCTCGTTATCTGCGCGGTCGGCTGTGTCCTGCTTTTGATTGCGGGGGCAAAGCTTTCGCACGTTATTGCGCTCGGCGCGTGTGCGCTGCCGCTCTTGGCCTTTATGATTTATAAACAGCCGTATCAGCTTGAGCGTGTTACGACGTTTTTAAACCCCTTTGCCGACAAGTCGGACGCGGGCTTTCAGGTCGTTAACTCGCTTTACGCGATTGGCTCGGGCGGAATATTCGGACTTGGTCTCGGCATGAGCCGGCAGAAATTTTTGTATCTGCCGGAGCCGCAGAACGACTTTATCTTTGCAATCATCTGTGAGGAGCTGGGCTGGTTTGGCGCGGCGCTCGTGTTGATTTTGTTTGGGATTTTAATCTGGAAGGGATACCGCATCGCGCAGGAGGCGCCCGACATGTTCGGCACGCTTTTGGCCGCAGGTATTACGAGCCTTGTCGCGCTTCAGGTAGCGATTAATGTCGCAGTGGTAACGTCGTCCGTGCCGGTTACCGGTATGGCGCTGCCATTTTTTAGCTACGGCGGCACGTCGCTCTTTATTTTGCTCAGTTGTATGGGGATTTTGCTCAACATATCCCGCCAGACAATGACGACAATTCGGCCGCCGGAAAGCGGCATAAGCAAAAAATTGTAGGAACGGTGGTGCAGTATGAGAATATTACTTGCCGGCGGCGGAACCGCCGGGCATATTAACCCTGCGTTATCCATAGCGGCATATGCCAAAAAGATGGATAGTGAGACACAGGTGCTATTTATCGGTAAGGCGGGAAATATGGAGGAAACGCTCGTCCCAAAGGCGGGCTATGACATCGAATTTATCGACATTGCGGGCTTTACGCGCTCGCTGTCGCTGAAAAATATAGCGGTTATTTTGAAAACAATTAAGGCAACGGGTGACTGTAAGCGCCTTATCCGCGAATTTAAGCCGGATGTGGTCGTTTGTACGGGCGGCTACGTAAGCGGACCGGTTATGAAGGCGGCGTACGCGTGCGGTGTACCGTCGATAATCCATGAACAGAACGTATTTCCGGGTGTTACGGTGAAGCTGTCGCAGCGGTATGCGTCGTATCTCGCGACGAGCTTTGCAGATACAAAAAATCATCTAAAGCGCAAAGACAAATGTGTTTTTACAGGCAATCCGGTGCGCGAGGAGGTACTGCTCGCCGACCCGGTGCTCGCCCGCACGGCGCTGCGGCTTGACGACAGGCCGTTTATCCTCGCCTTTGGCGGAAGCCTCGGCGCGGCGCGCTTAAACGACGCGGTGACGGACTATATTGAAGAGATTGTGAAAAACGATAGTGTACAGATTTTGTTCGGTACGGGCAAACGGTACTATGACGCTGTAATGGAAGATATAAAGAAGCGTGGGATTGATTTAGAGAAACATAAAAACGTACGGGTGAGCGGCTATATTTATGATATGGATATGGCAATGGCGGCAGCCGATGTTGTAATTGGGCGCGCCGGCGCAATCAGTATTAGCGAAATTACCGCGCTGGGGAAGGCCTCGGTGCTGATTCCTTCGCCGAATGTTGTGCATAACCATCAATATACGAATGCGAAACTACTCGAGGAGCAAGGCGCGGCGGCTGTCGTAACGGAGGATTCGCTCTCCGGCAGGGCGCTGCAAGAAAAAGTGGAAGCGATGCTTGACAGCAAGGATACGCTGGCGCGGTATGGGGAAAACGCGAAAAAACTCGGCGTGACCGACGCGTCACAAAAAATATACGAACTGGCCTGTTCCCTTGTCCGGAAGTAACGCCTTTTGCGTGGTCTGCATAGTATATATAGCGATTCAATATATGCAGACTTACGGAGGTGTAAATAGATGGATAAGTTGGTGATAGAGGGCGGAAAAACGCTGGAGGGCGAGGCGCGCGTACACGGTGCGAAAAACGCCGTATTGCCGATTTTGGCCGCTACGGTTTTAAACAGTGGAAAAAACGTGATCCACGGCTGTCCGGATTTAAAGGACGTCCGCTCGTCAATCAATATCCTGCGGCATTTGGGATGCGGCGTACATAGAGAGGGCGACACACTGATTGTCGATTCCGCCGGGATTACGAACTGTGAAATACCGGAGGGGTTGATGCATGAGATGCGTTCATCCGTTATCTTTTTGGGGGCAATCCTTGCCCGGTTCGGCCGGGCGGTGACATCGCTGCCGGGAGGCTGTGAATGCTTGTTGTGCCGGTGCAGTGCTGCGTAGCATACGCGCACACAACAATGATTTGATATCAGTCCCGGGCAGCGTTTATTTTTACAATTCCTACATAATAAAATTGATTCAAAAGCTTATTATACGATATCCCTTACAATTTCGTCTAAAGATTTAGTAATCACGTGAAGGCAAAACTCTTTTATCATTTCAAGGCCTTCTTCCTTATCGCCGTATTGTTGGCCTGTTAGAGGCGATTCGACTGCAAACATTAAATCCTTTAGTACTAATAAACCATCCTCGCCGTGGCAGATGTCACGGTATTTTTTTATGTACTGCAATAAAACACCGAACCGGTCGTGGGAGATTAGGTTATTGAGCAAGTCTAAGGTTATTTGTGCCTGCCGCATTGTGTAGGGCAAGACGTCGTTTTCGTAATCGAAGCCCAACGCTTCAAATTTTTCCCTATTTTCCTGTGCCATTCCTGTCGAAAGAAGCTTTTGGCCCGCAAAAAATTTCATCGTATCTTCGGAGAGGCCTGCTTGCTGTACGGTTAAATTTGCTTCCATATCAAGCCGAAAGTCGGAAAACCCAATCAAATAATCACACGAAACGCCCAAATACTGTGCCATTTTTGCAGCGAGGTCAATATCCGGCGAACGCTTGCCCAAAATGTAGTAATTGATACTTTGTCGGGAACAATTCATCTTTTCTGCAAATTCTCCCTGTGAAATATTCTTTTCTGTCAGTAGGGAGAGCAGCCGCTGTCCAAACATTTGTTGCAAATCCATGTAAAAAACTCCTTTGTGTATATATTTGTTGCTATAGAAAATAAAATGCAATTTAAGTATTGACGAAATTTGGTATTATGGCCTATAATTATTCTACGCAACAAAAGAGCGGACGTCAAGGGATAAGAAAAAATTAAAAAAAGGGGAGCGATGGAAAATGCAAAACAGACTGTTGGAAAAAGACACGGGCGCCAAAACACCAAGGTGGGAGTTTGCGTTCTTGAGCGGTTTAACAGGGGAACCAGCCGGCCGGTTTTACAAGGTTGTACCCGAGAACACCGCGTCCACGTGCAAAAAGTGCAGCGAGATGGGGAATCAATTGTTTTTGATTCGGGAGGCGGTAAAGGGGAAAAACTTCCCGCCGTTTCACCCGCACTGTCGCTGTACGGCGGTCGATAAGGACGGAAAGCGGGTTGTACTATGGATTGACCGCTACATCGGCACGATGCAGCAGTGCTATGGATTTACAGAAGAGGAAAGCGAGCTCATTTTGCAGGCGTACCGCCTTCTGTCCAACGAGGCTAAGCGGCTGGGCCTGTCACGGCAGCAGCAGATTCACCATGTTTTCTCGAAGATGGCGGCGTTGTGCGACGCATATTCGGGTGAAAATTTTATATTTAGAGCCGCCGCCAGACACCCCTCCACCGAAGAGGCAAAGCTGCACCTGATTGCGCTGGGGATGGGGGAAAATGATACGGAAGCCCTGTACAAGGCAATTATGCGTCAGTATTATTCACAGATTGATGAGATAGACTTTGCGCATGAGCTGGCAGTTATATCGATTGCGGCAGAGGATTTCATCATTAACAATACGGTAGATGCGCTATTTGCGGACTTGACCGCTGTGGGGAGCTATAAAGGCGACGTGTTTTCCGCGTCTATGCCGCCGGACGACATGAACGCGGATGTGGACGGGACGAACGTGTATAATCGTATGCTGTCGGGCAATAAAGGATTTTTCGACATTCTTATCGAATATAACGAGGGAGTGAAAGACGGCACAATTAACCGAGTGGACGAGTTTTTGCGGTTCTATGGAGATGGGGATACGAAGAAGGGGTTACAGTATATAAAAGATGATTTGCTGAATGTGGATATGGCGTCGCATTATTTGAGTGAGACGTATTATAAAATCCCCGATGATACTTGGGAAAAAATAAAGGAAACAACAGGACTTGACAGTGAAATAATCAGAAAAATACCGGGTTATGGTTTAGAAACGGCCGGAGATTTATTTATCAAGACTCTGTTACTCTTACCCGGAGTGAATTTTATTAACAAAGTATCGGGCGCTGATTTATTAAGTAAGACCAATGCAAACAGATCGTTTGAGGAAAGCAAGGCATATGCAGAGAGTAAAGAGGGAAAGGAAAAAAACGTAAAGAGTATCACAGAAGTAAGTGAAGCATTTATCAAATATTTAGAGGAAGGGATGAGTAAGTGAAAGAAAAAATAAAGCTTAGTTGTGGACTTGGCTGTGGGACAGTATTAATTCTGTTTATTGTAGGAATTATTTTTTTAAAATTAATATTCTACATACCACCAACTATATTTATAGAAAATAAGGCAATTGGTTATATCATTGAACACATTGATGAGTTTAAGGATGAGATTAATGCAATGGGGTATGAGGTTAGGGTGGCGTATACGTTGGGGGAGATGTTGGGAGAGGATTTTGAAGAAGATGAATACAGTAATAAACAAACAAAGCTTGGATATAACGACCGTGGAATACTAATCTTATCAGCAGGCAATGACGAGTATCGGTTTGATACTGGCATAGAATACTACAAGACATATATTAACGATGGGGCGACTTTTCTAGCTATGTCTAAGAGTAATGAGAATGAGGTTTTAGATTTAGATAGCGGAAATGATGTATACCCTGTCCGCGTAACTTTAAACAATGAAGAGATTGACAATTACTGGATAAGCTCGCTTTGGAATGACTATAACATTAGTTTTACCGAAGCAAGAGAGGTTGGGTTACACGGTGTTCAAAAACAGGCCGATAGTTGGATAAAAAAATACATCTCCGCAGAGGAGCTGCGTGCGATATACGAGCGGTGCATTGGATTGCAGGAGAAGCTGGTGGAGATGTACAAAATGAGGAAGGGATGAGTAAGTGAAAGAAAAAATAAAGCTTGGCTGTGGACTTGGCTGTGGGACAGTATTAATTTTTTTTATTTTAGGATTTATTTTTTTGAGGTTACTTGTCTATGCACCACCAACTGTATTTATAGAAAATAAGGCAATTGGTTATATCATTGAGCACGTGGACGAGTTTAAGGGTGAAATTAACGCAATGGGATATGAGGTTAGGGTGGCGTATACATTAGGAGAACGCAAGAAGAAGTATAATCCAGCCGATCAGGGGTTACAGAAGAAAATGGGGTATAGAGAACGGGGAATTTTAATTTTAGAAAGGGAAAACGAAGAGTACGTATTTGACGTTGGTTTTGACTATTGTAACATAGAGTTGGAGGATGATAGGACTGTATTTATGCGTAAAGGACGACAAGTGTCAATTTATAGTCAATATAACTCTACAAATAGTAATCATTATAATATTGATTTTACCGAGGCCGATAGTATTGGGCTACACGGCGCAGAACGACGGATTGACAAACAAATCAAAGAACACATCTCCGCCGAGGAGCTGCGTGCGATATACGAGCGGTGCATAGGCTTGCAGGAGCGGTTAGTGGAGTTGTACAAGGCGAAGAAGGGATAGTGAAAAAGAGCAAATCCGAAAAAGATTTGCTCTTTTTTGTTAAAAGGATTTTTCGACATCCCCCTATGAGAAATTATTTCTATAAATACAACAAATGCTGTATAAACTCTTGTTGTAAACCCGTGAAAAAATATTCTTTTGAGCATATTTGTTGTGATATAAATAAAATGCAATTAAAATAATAACAAAATTTCAAAAGTGACGTATACCTCATGCTAACAACAAACGTACGTTTCGTTAAGTGATAATATTTTATGGGCGGCTATACAAAAAAAGAAACTGTTGGTATAATAAAACAAACGGATGTACCCCAACAGGGTGTATTTTTCCATACCAAAAAGTATGCTGCGGATGGAACGTTTTACAGAATCATTGCCGAGCCGTCTCCCACCCAATGCAGCCATTGCGCACAAATGCAGGGCGTGGTCCTGTACGGGAGCGCGGCGGAAATCGCGAAGGTGCTGCCACCGTATCATCCGAACTGCCGGTGTAAATATGAGGAATTGGACGAGGCAACCTACCGCTTTTTAGTGATGCAAGCGGAAATCCAAATGAGTGGAAAGCTGACGGACGTAGGTAAGGGCGTATATGTGTTTGATGTGTTTGGTAGGTATGGGTTTAATAAAACAAGCGATACTTCTGTCTTTGGTATTCTCGATAAGGCGATTGGTAAGGAAAGTGCGACAAATTTATTATGGAAACACAGAGGGGCCCCTCTCCTACGTATTGATTTACCACAGGCAAATCAACATTCCAATGGCAAACCAATTGATTTTAATCATATGCATCTTGATTCATCTTTACCAAATGCCAAAGAAGGCCATATCAAGATATCGGATAATATAATTGATTTAGGCGTAAGCGCCAACAAGGCAGGAAAAGTACTCAAGGTTGGCGGAAAAGCGGCTGCTGTCGTTGGCGTCGTACTGGATGTAGCTGATATTGGAACAGCCATGTACGAGGACGGCGGCTGGGGTGAGAACACAAATGTTGCAGTTGGCGGCGCGGCCGGCAGTTGGGCTGGCGGCGCAGTTGGTGCAAAAGCAGGGGTGGCGATTGGAACAGCGATTGGGGCGATGTTCGGCGGTGTGGGAGCAGCGCCGGGCGCGGCGATTGGCGGTCTTGTCGGCGGCCTGATTGGCAGTATCGGCGGCGCAGTTGGCGGCCGTTGGCTTGGCGAACAGGCGGGAGAGTTAGTCAATGATACAGCAGCGTACAACAGTCAAAATTAAGGAGGGACAAGCATGGGAATATTAAATGGACTGGCTGAGTCGTATAAAGCTTGGAAACAGAGGCAGGCGGATCGGGAAGCCGAGTGGCGGGCGCAAATGCAGCATGGATTTTCATACATTGATTTAAAGCGTTTGGACGACGGTACACTTTACGTTTCAACGGAGCCGGTTCCTTATCGAAGCTGGGATGGAACATTATTTAATCTTATGATGGTTGATTCGATCTATGCGCTTTTAAAAGGGCGTCATGTTCTTGGAAAAAGCTTTGAGGACATGGACTTAAGCCAGTTTGATAACCTTTATGAAATTATCAATTTTGATATAGCATTGGGCGCTTGTCTGATTGGTAAGAATAAAATGCTTTTAACAAACGATTTTAACAAGCGGTTAGTCGCAGATTTGGTTTTTGAAACCCAGGCAATGGAGTATGAAGACTCTGTAAAGCTATTTGCAATTGAAAAGGACGTCTTTGACCGACTGAAAAGCGGTGCGCTGACTGCTGAGGCGTGCATGGAACAAGAAAATTATGACTTTTACATTGGCTCGGGAGCAGATCACGACTATTTCACAGTCTACCGCCCGTCGCACGAGTATGGCGATATAATTGAGGTGATAGAAGAGGTTATGGCTCCGTATGGGCTTGCGGTGAAATATGGGGAGGGACAAGCATGGGAATATTAAAATGGTTAAAGGAACGCAGAGAAAGATACAAGTCATTGATTGAATATGCGCCCACCAAATATGAAGAAAGCCTTTATATTTCTTTATATCAAGATAGGCTTTATGTGTCAATTGATGAGACGTCTATCTATTATTATGGAAAACATGTTTTAGAAACCATCATCTGCGACTTAATCTATACCTTACTGAAACCGCACGCTGTCATCGC
>URQR01000003.1 GCA_900550065.1 uncultured Eubacteriales bacterium
CGAAAAAAGCGCAGGACGAGGCGCTTGCGCGGCTGCGTGCATACGGCTTTGATATGGAACGGGCGCGCGCTACGGCCACGCAGCAGCCCGACGGTTCATATATTGTGACGGTGGTACAAAATATTGACCAGTATGCGCTGTTTGACTCCTATTTTTATGTCCGTGTGGCGCAGGATGGAATTTATGAATTTACCGGGAGCTGGTTTGTAGTCTCCGGTAATCAGGATATGCTTGCAAACGAATCGGCGCGCGTCAAGTCAATTGTAAGCGTCCTGCTCGACTTTGCAAGGGATGAGCAGCGTATTGCGAACGGTTCAGCGGAGATTGTGGAAATTAATTTAGGATACATGACGAAAGCGAAGGACACCTACCATAAAAACGCGACGGCGATGCCGGTTTGGGTTGTGCGGTGCAGCGACGGCAGGGTCTATGATTACGACGCTAGATAGTTAGGCGGCGGGATTAGAAAGGGAAACAGGACATGAATGATTTTTTACCGGTAAACGCCGCCGAGATGCGTGCGCGCGGATGGGATACGCCGGATTTTCTATATGTGACGGGTGACGCGTATGTCGACCATCCGAGCTTCGGACACGCGATTATTTCGCGTGTGCTTGAGCACGCGGGCTATACGGTGGCGATGCTGCCGCAGCCGGCGTGGCAAAGCGCGGAGGACTTTAAGCGCTTCGGGAGGCCGCGCCTCGGCGTACTGGTGACCTCGGGCAATATTGACTCAATGGTGGCGCATTATACGGCGGCGAAAAAGCCGCGCTCTGACGATCTATATTCGCCGGGCGGCGAAGCGGGGCATCGGCCCGACCGCGCGGTGATTGTCTACTGCAACCGAATTCGTGAGGCGTTCGGCGATATTCCGATTATCATCGGCGGAATAGAAGCGAGTCTGCGCCGGTTTGCGCACTATGACTACTGGGACAACAAGGTACGGCGCAGTATTTTGTTGGACAGCCGGGCGGATTTATTGATTTACGGCATGGGGGAAAAGCAGATTGTGCAGATTGCGGACGCGCTCGACAAGGGCATCCCGGTGCGGAAAATCCGCTTTGTCGCCGGGACATGCTATCTCGCGAATAAAGATGATACTGTTGACGGTATTACACTCGCTGGCTTTGAGCAGGTGAAAACGGACAAGCCCGCGTACGCGCAGGCGTGCCGGATCCAGTACGAGGAGCAGGATCCTGTACGCGGCAGACGGCTCATTCAGCCGCACCACGACAAGCTGCTTGTGCAGAATCCGCCGATGATGCCGCTTACGACCAAAGAACTCGACGCGGTCTACGCGCTGCCGTATCAGCGCACATACCACCCGATGTATGAAAAAATGGGCGGGATTCCGGCGATTGCCGAGGTGAAGTTTTCACTGACGAGCTGCCGCGGGTGCTACGGCGCGTGCAACTTCTGCGCGCTGACATTTCATCAGGGGCGTATTGTACAGTCGCGCAGTCACGAATCGCTGATTAACGAAGCGAAAAAAATCACGTGGGAGCCCGATTTTAAGGGATATATCCACGATGTAGGCGGCCCGACGGCCGACTTTCGCGCACCGGCGTGCGAAAAACAGCTCAAGTCCGGCGCGTGTAAAAACAGGCAGTGCCTGTTTCCGACGCCGTGCAAAAATTTGCAGGCCGACCACAGCGACTATCTCGCGCTTTTGCGCAAGCTGCGTGCGCTCGACCGGGTCAAAAAGGTGTTTGTGCGCTCGGGATTGCGCTATGACTATATCATGGCGGACAAGGACGACACATTTTTTTACGAATTGTGCGAGCACCACGTGAGCGGTCAGTTAAAGGTCGCGCCGGAGCACGTGTCGGCCAATGTTTTGCGCTATATGGGCAAGCCCGCGGGGAGCGTGTACCGCCGTTTTGCAGAAAAATATGCCAAGGTTAACAAACAAATCGGCAAGGAGCAGTACCTCGTGCCGTATTTGATGAGTTCGCACCCGGGCTCGACGCTGCAAGATGCGATTGAGCTGGCGCTGTTTTTGAAGCAAAATGGCCTCAATCCGCGTCAGGTACAGGACTTTTACCCCACGCCGGGGACGATTTCGACGGCGATGTTTTACACCGGAATTGACCCGTACACGGGAAAAAGCGTTTACGTTGCGCGCGACGCACGCGATAAAGCGATGCAGCGTGCGCTGCTGCAATTTAAAGACAAGAAAAACCATGTGCTCGTGCGCGAAGCGCTGATTAAGGCCGGACGCAGCGACCTGATCGGCTACGGGGCGGACTGCCTTGTGCCGCCGGAGGGAGCGCACGGCGGCTGGCGTAAGGATACGAGGCGCAAAGATACGCCGGATAGGCAAAAAACGCAAGACAACGATAAATCAAACCGAGATAAAAACAATGGAGGGGACAAACATGGCAGTAATCATGGACGGGAAAGCATTGGCGGCAAAGGTAAAGGGCCAGCAAAGAGAAGCGGCGGACGCGCTGAAAGCAAAGGGAATCACGCCGTGCCTCGCAGTGGTAATCGTGGGCGAAGACCCGGCAAGTAAGGTATATGTCGCGGGGAAAATTCGCGACTGTGCAGAGGTAGGGATCGAGTCGCGCGAGCTCGCGATGCCGGAAACAACGACGCAGGAGGAGCTGCTCGCGTTGGTTGAGAAGCTCAACAAGGACGACACCGTGTCGGGCGTATTGGTACAGCTGCCGCTGCCGAAGCATTTAGACGAAAAGGCGGTCATTGACGCAATCGACCCGAATAAGGACGTGGACGCGTTCCACCCGGTCAATGTCGGGAAAATTATGATTGGCGACTATGACTTTCTGCCGTGTACGCCAGCGGGTGTGATGGAGCTTTTAAGCGAGTACAATATTGACCCGAGCGGCAAGGAGTGTGTTGTTGTTGGACGCAGCAACATTGTCGGTAAGCCGCAGGCGATGCTTTTGCTGCACAAAAACGGTACGGTGACGGTGTGCCACTCGCGTACGAAGGACTTAAAGGAAGTGACACTGCGCGCCGATATCTTAGTTGTTGCAATCGGCAAGGGCGAGTTTATTACCGGCGATATGATTAAAGAGGGCGCGGTAGTCATCGATGTTGGAATGAACCGCAACAGCGCGGGTAAGCTCGTCGGGGACGTACACTTCGAGAGTGCGGCGGCCAAAGCGTCGTATATTACGCCTGTACCGGGCGGTGTTGGTCCGATGACACGTGCGGTCTTGATGAAAAATACCATCAAGGCGGCACAGATTAACGCAAAGTAGGAGTGCGGCGATGCAGGAGATTTTAAAAAACGGGCTTGCCCGGCTCGGGCTTAACGACAGCGATACTGTAATTGCACGGTTTGTGCAATATTATGAGCTGCTGGTCAGTTATAATGAGAAAGTAAACCTAACGGCAATCACAGCGCCGCACGAGGTGGCGGTAAAACATTTTTTAGACAGTGTGTCGCTTTTGGGCCTGTATGAGCTTCCATATGGCGCACGGGTGATTGACGTTGGCACAGGCGCGGGCTTTCCGGGGCTGCCGCTCAAAATTGTGCGCGAGGACATTCACCTGACGCTGGTGGACGCGCTGGCGAAACGCGTCGCTTTCTTGGAAGAATGCAGCAATACGCTTAGTCTTACACAGGTCGCTTGTATTCACGCGCGCGCCGAGGAGATTGCCAAAAAGGAAGCGCACCGGGAAGCGTACGATATTGCGGTGTCGCGCGCAGTTGCGAATTTGGCGACGTTGAGCGAGTATTGCCTGCCGTTTGTGCGCGTTGGCGGTACGTTTGCCGCACTGAAAGGGCCTGCCGCTGGGCGGGAGCTTGACGGCGCAAAAAATGCTATTGCGGTACTCGGCGGGGGCAACGCGTGTATAAAATTGGCAGAAATCGCCGATTCTGCGCTGGAGCATTCTGTTGTATTGGTCGACAAAATTGCGCATACGCCGCCCAAATATCCCAGAAGCGGCAACAAAGCGGCACAAAAACCCCTTTAAATTGTCGGATAAAAGGAAATAATAGGAAAAACCGTAAATTGATTTTTCTTCACATTATACCAAAATATGGTATAATGTGTTTAGAAATTGATTTACGGTTTTTTAACGATTGAAAGCGTACATACATCACGTTTTATCAGACAAGGAGGATAACTACTATGAATTTACCAATTCAAATCACCATGAACGCGCCAAAGACCAAGCCGGTGGCCTATCTGCCGGTTGATGCGATAAGGCCGAACCCATACCAGCCGCGCCGCCACTTTGACCAAAAGGCACTTGAGGAGCTTGCAGAGTCGATAAAAAGCTACGGCGTTTTACAGCCAATCAGCGTAAGGCGGCAGACGGCTTCTATTTATGAGCTTGTGGCGGGGGAGCGGCGGCTGCGCGCGTCGAAGCTTGCCGGGCTGGAGACTGTGCCGGTGATTGTGACGGATTTTGATGAAAGCGATTCCGCGCTTGTAGCGTTATTAGAAAACCTCCAGCGTGAGGATTTGTCCTATATGGAGGAAGCACAGGGCTACGCGCATTTAATTAATCAGCACCGCTTGACGCAAGAGGAGGTTGCGGCAAAGGTTGGGAAAAACCAGTCCACGATTGCCAATAAGCTGCGTATTTTAAAGCTTGGGCCGCTCGTAAAAAAGATTTTGGCGGACAACAACCTGACGGAACGGCACGCCCGTGCGCTACTAAAACTCGACGACGAGCAGGCACAGCTCGGTATTTTGAAGCAGGTGTGCGAGCAGGGGCTCAACGTTGCACAGACGGAGCGGCTGATTGAGGCGGCGATTGAAAAGGAGAACGCGCCGGCAAAGCCGCGCAAAAAGAATTTCTTCGTTGGGCACAGTAACGTCCGGATTATTGTAAACACCATCAAGCAGTCGATCAAAATGATTCGTGACGCAGGAATGGACGCGTCTATGCGCGAAATTACGCATGGCGACTATATCGAATACACGATTAAAATTTGTAAAACACCGCCCCAGAAGCAGCAGGGATAAAAAAGAAGCCGGATAAAATCCGGCTTCTTTTATTTAAAGTATGCGCCCGCTTTTCTTAATATATCCCGCAATGCGTCTGTATCAATCTGATGTACATCGCCGCCGCCGGCCAAAACCGCCGCAGCGCCGGCTGCCTGCCCTGTCGTAAGACAGGCGGGCATAATCCTTACACTTGCAAGAATGGCGCGGTCGGAGCTGATGCACCTTCCTGCTACCAAAACATTGTCGAGACCCTTTGGTGTAAGGCATCGGTACGGTACGCCGTAGGACTCGCCCTTGCCGTAGCGCGCCTCCCGCTTGCTGCTTTCCTCTGCCGGAATTTCGCCCTTGCTGCCCTTTTTCGTATGGATATCAATATAGTAGCAGCAGCGGCTGATTTCGTCGTCAAAGCTGCGCCGCGCGTAGTAATCCTCCGCGTTTAGCACATAGTCGCCGATAATTCGCCGCGACTCCCGAATCCCCATTAGCGGGGCGGTCGTGTTGATGTATGAATCGCCAAACGACTGCGGCACATACTTTCGCAGTGCGTCCGAGATAGACCACGCAATTTTCCGCCCCTCAAAGAGCGCCTTTGAAACGGATACCGGGTCGGTAGCGTCTACGTCGTAAACATGGTTTGCATTAAAGCCGACCACGCCCCTTGTCGTAAGGTTCTGGCAAAAATGCCTATCAATGATATGCGGAAATTCATCACTCTCCGCCCACTGCTTGATTGGACTGTTTGGGTTGTTGCCGTAGTGCAGGTCGGGCATATCGCGGTAGATCTGCTCTTTCACATTTGCAACGGAAAAGCAGAGCGTAGCAAGCTGTGTCTCGTGCGTCGTTTCATCGCCGAGGCAAAACTGCGCGCCTGCCCAAGCCGCGAGGTCGCCGTCGCCCGTCGCGTCGATATAGGTTTTTGCACTGTAGGCGCACAGGCCGGATTTGTTCGATACGATAATTGCCTCGACGTGCCCGTCGGCCGCCTTTACGTCGGAGAGTACGCTGCAAAACAGCACATCGACGCCCGCGCCCTCGAGCAATTCGTCGTAAGCGCGCTTCAGACTCTCCGGCTCAATCGGGGTCCAGTCCTTTCCGTGCAGCTCGTGCGGGTAAAGTGCGCATGCACGGTCGTAGACCTCCTCTGCGATGCCCGCGTAAATGACCCGTTCACCGTCCGTCATCGGGCACCAAGCCGGCACCATGCCCATCGTCCCCATTCCGCCAAGACAGCCCGTCGCCTCAATCAGCAGTACCTTTGCACCGCCGCGCGCCGCCTGCGCCGCGGCTGCACACCCCGCCGGGCCGCCGCCGACAACGATAATGTCGTATGCATCGTTTTTAGGGATTGTCTTTTCGAGTACAAATTCACCCATATTTATCACCTCAAAAAATATTAATACTTCAACTGCATGGCCTCTTATTTTCCGCTCACAAGCGCACCCTTGCGCAGCATTGCGTTAGGTACGGCCGGCGCGTCTAATGGCATCGTAAAGACCATCTGCGGGTGCGGCGTGCTCATAATCGGCGCGCCGGACGCGTCCTTGAGCCATTCGACCTTCTGTGAAAAATACGGCTTGCCGGGCTGAATGATTTCTACCGTATCGCCGACAGAAAACTTGTTGCGCTGCTCAACCGTTGCGATACCCGTTGCTTCGTCGTAGCCGGTCACAAGGCCGACAATATCATAGTCGCGGATGTACGAGCTGGTTTCATAGACCTGTGCGTTTTCATCCGTCTTTCCAAAATAAAAGCCGGTCGTATACGGCCTGTGGCTGACCTTTAATACCTCATGAAAACTTTCCGGGTCAAAGCGGTAGCCCTCCGGGTCTTTTTCATAGCGGTCAAGCTCCTCGCGATAAGCTTTCACAACCGTTGCGACATAGTATTCGCTCTTAACGCGCCCTTCAATCTTAAAGCTTGTGATACCGCTTTTCACCAATTCCGGAATATGGCCAATCATACACAAATCCTTCGAGTTAAAAAAGAAGCTCCCGCGCTCGTCCTCCTCGACATGGATGTATTCGCCCGGGCGTTTTTCCTCCATAAGCGCATAATTCCACCGGCACGGCTGCGCGCATGCGCCCTTGTTTGCGTCGCGCCCAGTGAGATAGTTGCTCAGCAGGCATCGCCCGGAGTAGGAAATACACATTGCGCCGTGCACAAACGCTTCAATCTCGAGCGAATCCGGCGTATTTGCACGTATTTGCGCAATTTCGCCAAGACTCAGCTCGCGTGCCAGTACGACGCGCTGCGCGCCCATTTCGTGCCACGCGTTTGCGCTCAGATAGTTTGTGTTGTTCGCCTGTGTAGAAATATGGATATGCAGGTTCGGGTGACGCTTGCGGATAAAGGAAAACAGGCCCAAATCCGCAACAATTACGGCGTCAATACCGAGCTTTACCACCGTGTCGATATACTCTGCAAACCCCGCCAAATCCTCGTTATGGGGGATAATATTCGTCGTAAGGTATACCTTTTTCCCGCGTTCGTGTGCAAAACGAAGCCCCTCTTCCATCTGCTCATAGGAAAAGTTTTTCGACGCAGTGCGCAGCCCGAACGCCTCGCCGCCGATATAGACCGCGTCGGCCCCGTACAGAACCGCCATTTTCAGTTTTGTTAAATCGCCCGCAGGCGCTAATAATTCAATCTTTTGCAAAAAAACACCTCATTTTCCTTCCGGCTTTTTATAAGAAACCGATACGCCGTCGCCAATTGACAATAGTGACGTTTCAAGCCGTGCATCGTGACACAGCGCGTCAATGTATTTTTTGAGCCGTTTTACAATCGTAATTTTGCGCCGTATCAGCAGCTCGCGATTTGCGACCATACCGCCGTAGAGGATGTTGTCGGTCACGAGCACGCCGCCGGGGCGCAAAAGGCGAATACAGTGCGGCAGAAAGTAGATATAGTGCGCCTTTGCACCGTCCATAAAAATCATATCGTACGGCCCGTCGAGCGCCTCCAACAGTACGCCCGCGTCTGCGCTGAGCACGTCGATACGGTCGGCGCAGCCGAACCGCGCAATATTTTCCCGGGCAATAGCCGCCATACTTTCGTCGCGCTCAATTGTTGTAATACGCGCGCCGTCCGGCAGGCTACTAAGCATCAGTAGGGCGGAGTACCCAATCGCTGCGCCGATTTCCAGCACATTTTTTGGCTGGTGTATCTGGCAGAGCACTTTTAAAAACGCCGCTACCTCTTTTTGGACAATTGGCACGCCGTTTTCGTGCGCATATTGCTCTAACTTTTGCAAGCGCGGCTCATTTTGCGGCAGCGACGCGCGGATAAAGTCGATTATATAATCATGTGTGATATTCTGCTCGTCGGGCATACGCCGGCTCCTTTCGCGTTACTGCTGGATTTCGTTTTTCTTGCGCTCGTGCTCGGCAAGCGTTTTCGAATAGTAGAGCTTACCGGCCGCATCCGACTGGAAGAAGTAGTAGTCCGTGTCAGAGGGATAGAGCGCCGCTTCAATCGACGCCTTGCCGGGGCTGCAAATCGGCCCGAGAGGCAGCCCCTTGTTGATGTATGTGTTGTACGGCGACTGAATCCGAATGTCGCTGTTGGACAAAATTGGCTTACGCTCGCCTAAAATATACTGTACCGTCGCGCACGATTCTAAGTACGGGTACGTCGCTGAATTCAGCCGGTTGTGGAACACACTCGACACAAGTGGCCTGTCCGCGTCCGAGCCGGCTTCGCCCTCAATCACGGACGCGAGCGTTACAATTTCGTCGACGCTGTAGCCCGCCCGTTTTGCCGCCGCCTTGTAGTCATCTGTAAAAATCTGCTCAAAGCGATTCAGCATCATTTTTACGATTTCTTTTCCGCTCATCTGGTTGGAAATATTGTAGGTGTCGGGGAACAAATACCCCTCGAGCGGATTGTCGCGCGTAATCCCCTGTAAAAAGTCATAGTCATACGGTTCTGCGAGTGCGGCGGTAAAGTCCTGCTCGCTGATAAAGCCCGTTTTTACTACGATTGCTGTAATTTCTTTTAACGTCGACCCCTCCGGAATCGTAATATCCGCCGTCCGATAACGGTCAGCGTACGTTAAGCCGTTAATCAGCAGGTTATAGCCGCTGCCCTTTTTTATCTCAAACTCGTCGGCGTAATACTTCTCGTTTGCGCCCTTCATATTAGACATCAGCTCAAACAGCCATGGATATTTGATGACATGATTGTCCTTTAATGTCTGCGCTACGCTGTGCGAGTCCGCGTTTTCACCAATTGTGATTTTGACGCTGTCGGTGTTTAAGCTGCCGAACAGTACGTCGCCGGCCATAAAAATAGCCTGCACGATTAGCGCAATTGCCAGCACGGCGAGAAGCATCGGAATTAAATTTGACTTGCGTTTTCTTTTGTTGTCCGCCATAGTAATGCCCGTTCCTTTCTAAAACTCTTATAACATTTATTGTACAACAGGATTTAAAATCCGTCAATTATAACTTAGGCAAGAGGGGTTCCCTTATTAAAAACGAGTGAGCCGCGTCGAAACACGTCAAAAGCGATATACGCTAAAAGCGATATAAAAAACGGCGGGCACAGCGCCCGCCGCATACCTCAAACCAAAAGCCTACATTTCGCGCCGGCCTTCCATTGCACGCAAAAGCGTCACCTCGTCGGCATACTCTAAGTCGCCGCCGACGGGCAGCCCGTGCGCAATCCGCGTGACGCGTACGCCGAACGGCTTTAATAACTTGCAAAGATACATTGCCGTCGCCTCGCCGGATACATTTGGATTTGTCGCCATGATGACCTCGCTGATGCCGCCCGCGCCAATACGGCTTAAAAGCGAGCCAATCTGTAAGTCGTCCGGCCCAACGCCGTCCATAGGCGAGAGCGCGCCGTGCAAGACATGATAAAGCCCTTTATATTCGCGCATTTTTTCAATCGCGATAACGTCTTTTGGCGACTCGACGACGCAGATTGTCGCATGGTCGCGCCGCGCGTCGCTGCATATTGCACACGGCGACACATCCGTCAGATTTTGGCACTTCTCACACAAGCATATTTTTTCCTTTGCCGCCAGCAGCGCCTGCGCCATCTGCGCGGCGTACTCCTGCGGCATATTCAGAATATGAAACGCAAGCCGCTCAGCGGTTTTGCGCCCAATGCCGGGCAGCTTTGCAAACTGTTCAATCAGGTTTTCAATCGGTGCTGCGTGCATAAACTCCTCCGCTTAGAACAAGCCGGGAATGTTCATCCCGCCCGTTACCTTGCCCATTTCATTTGCAATCATTTCCTCTGCCTGCCGCAGGGCCTCGTTTGTCGCTGTAAGAATCAAATCCTCCAGCGTTTCTACATCGTCCGGGTCAACCGCATCGGGGCTAATCTTGACCGATACGAGCTGCTTTTTGCCCGAAGCAACGACCGTTACCGCGCCGCCGCCGGACGAAGCCTCGACCGTCTTTTCCTCTGCCTCTTCCTGAATTTTCGCCATCTGCTCCTGCATACGCTGCGCCTGCTTGAGCATGTTGTTCATATTGCCCATACCGGGCATACCGCCTTTAAATTTTGCCATGGTGGTTCCCTCCGTTTTTATTTATTCATCTTCTATTATAATATCATCGTTATCAAGCGTCAGCAGCGCATCGAGCGGATCGTCCGCATCCACCGCCTCTGCCGTTGCTGGCGTGGACGTTTCCGCTGGCGCAGCAGCCGTTTTTACCGTCTTGGCCGCTCTGTCTACCAGCGTTCGTACCCTTGTGTCGACCGTTTCCTCAATGGAATCAAACTCTGCCTCTGTTACGAATGCGGTTTTCGCTTCGCCGCCGCATACGCTCCACAGCGCGTCATTAAAGTTGCCGCTGTATAGATTGATAATTTCTTTTACATACGTTTCGTTGATAAGATAAAGCGTGCTGTCCGCATACTTTGCCTTTTTCATAAATAAAGCGCCGTATAGTGGAGGATATTTTTTTTGTAGAATCCCCAAAAGTTCCGCCCATACGTTGCCCGCCACCGGTTTGCGGACGGGGGATACGGCTGGTTTTGCTGCCGCACGTTGCGAAACGGGCTCTGGCGGCTGCTTCGGCGCGGGCTGTACCGGCTTCGGCGCAGGCATAGGCTCTACATCCCACGGCGGAGCGTCGCTGTCCGTCGGTGCGGAGACTGGCGCCTCCGGCACAGGCGGGGCAGAAGTGCCCTGCAAAGGCATACCGTTTGCTATCATTTGCTCCAGTTTTTCAAGGCGCGCAAGCAATGCGGCGTTCGACGCAGCAAGCGTATCGTCGCAGAGCCGCAGGAGCGCAAGCTCATAGAGCACCTTTGCGTTTTTCTGCCACTTTGCGTCCGCACTCGCCGCACAAAGCGACTCTACTATGTAGGAAAGCTCCTGTGCGCTGAAGCGTTTTGCCGCCCTTTGTATCTCGTCGATTACCTCGGCTGCATATTCAAACAGGCCGTCGGCATCGCTTGTGACCTTACATACTAAAATGTCGCGGAACCGGCGAATCAGCGTGTCGATAAACTGGCTTACGTCCTTCCCGTCCCGCACGACATCAGAAAGAGCAGAGAGCAGGGCGGCGTTGTCCTTGTCCGCAATCGCAGATACCATTTTCGCGACTGCTTCATCGGGCGCGACGCCCATGACAGCGTTCACGCCTTCGACGGTAATCTTGTCTGTGAGCGCGCTGATACACTGGTCGAGGAAACTGAGTGCATCGCGCATTGCGCCGTCGGCAAGGCGCGCGACCAATTCAAGCGCCTCAATATCGGCGCTTACTCCTTCCGCTGTCGTAATTTCGCGCAGGCGGATTACAATATCGTGTACGCTGATGCGCTTGAAGTCGAACCGCTGGCAGCGCGACGTAATCGTTGCGGGAAGTTTATGCGCCTCCGTCGTCGCAAGAATAAACACGACGTACGGCGGCGGCTCCTCGAGCGTTTTAAGCAAAGCGTTGAATGCGCCGCCCGACAGCATATGCACCTCGTCGATAATATAAATCTTGTACTTTGCCTGTGCGGCAGAGTATGATACCTCGTCGCGAATCTCACGAATATTGTCGACGCCGTTGTTCGACGCCGCGTCGATTTCCGTGATATCCATAATACTGCCGTCCAATGCGCCGCGGCAGATTTCACATTCGTTGCAGGGGTTGCCATCCTTTGGATGCAGGCAGTTGATTGCACGCGCAAAAATTTTCGCGCATGACGTTTTACCCGTGCCGCGTGTGCCGCAGAACAGGTAGGCATGTGCCGTTTTACCCGACAGGATTTCATTTTTTAAAGTAGACACCACATACGGCTGGCCAATTACATCGTCGAACGTACGCGGCCGCCATTTGCGGTACAGGGCCTGATAAGCCATAGCGCAAAACCTCTGAATTATATGTTAATCACATTGATTCCATTAAAAAATCGTACAACTCTGCTTCGAGACAGGCTCTCCATGCGGTAAGTCTGAAGCCGGCTCAGCTCTGGCGCCCCTGTAACACACCGGGGACACCGCTTATTGCTGCTCGGTTCCCCGCCTGACAAGGTTCACGGGCCACGGTCGCACAGGACCAAAGCCTCATCGCCTTTATACAAACGCCAGCCATACAAAACCGCCCCTCGGCAGAGTATTCACCCTTGCTATAGCGGATTGCAAGTACAGGGCACCGCTACCGCCCCGGCTAGTACGACTATATTATTATACCCTATTTTTACGCTGATAGCAATACAATTTTGCAATATTTTATCAATGGGATAATTTTATCGGAAGGGGAATTAGAGTAAAATGAAGTCTGTCTGTTAAAAAACGCAATACAAACCTATTCACAGGGATGAACCGCCAAAATTATGGCAGACAAAACGGCGTTAGAAAAGCACTAACGAATATTCATAAACCTGCGGTATAATTTTTTAACAATATTATAAAATGGAGTGTTTGCAAACAGTTTTTTTAAAGCTTTTATCAACATAACATAGGCCCTGCCTTTCGGTACAAAACGCGTCGAAACGAATCAAACCCTGAACTTTTTGGTCGCTTCTTGTCTTATTATAGCGCATTTGAATTGTAATTGCAACGTTTTTTAAAACTATAATACTTTTTGAAAGTATTGTAAAATAAATCCATAAGGAGGCGGCTATATGGATGTTTTGGATAAAATTCGCTGTTTGCTATCCGAACGCGGCTGGAGCGTTTATAAGTTGTCGGAACAATCGGGCGTGGCACAGTCTACTCTATCCAATATGTTTAACCGATGTAACCTGCCCTCTGTTACAACGCTGGAGGCAATATGTAAAGGCTTTGGAATCACGCTGTCGGAGTTTTTTTCAAACGAGGAGGAAATGATTGCGCTTGATGCGGAAAGGAAACAGCTTTTAAAGCGCTTTGACCGTCTTTCAGCAAAGCAAAAGGAGGTCGTACTGGAACTGTTGGAGCGTATGGGGCCGGGATAAAAAAGCGGTGCGTACACCACTTGAGGGCGCAACACACCGCTTTTTTATATTATGAACATGTTTACGTTTATTTGTCTGCGCGTTCAATCAGCGCATAGTTGCCGTCTTTTCGCTTATAGACAATGCTGACTGCCTCCGTTTCAGCGTTGTCGAACACAAAAAACTGATGTCCGAGCAAATTCATCTGCAAAATCGCTTCTTCCACACTCATTGGCTTGAAGGTAAACTTTTTCACCTTAACGACATTGAATTCGCTTTCCTCTGCGACGCTCTCTTCTTTTTCGTCGAGGTCCATATAAGGAATATCAAACGCTTCCTTTTTCAATTTCTTTTCCAGATGCGTCTTATGCCGCCGCATCTGCCGCTCAATTACGTCGACGACCTTGTCGATTGCGGCATACATATCCGTGTCCGTGTCCTCCGCACGGTAGATGACACCCCTCGAGTAAATCGTGACCTCAATCGTGTGGCGGTCTTTTGCTACGCTGAGTGTCACACGGACCTCCGGGTCGTCCTTAAAATACTTATCCAATTTTCCGAGCCGTTTATGAATCCGTTCACGCAGCCCGTCCGTAACCTCTACTTTTCTTCCTGTGATTATAAAATTCATCATACCTGTCAACTCCTTTATTCCGCCTGCGCAACGCGCAGGGTAGTTTTTGGACCAATGCTGTTTAAAAGTAGTATATGGTATTTATATTTATATATTTACCCAAAGGAAGAAGATGTAAACGCATACTTTAAAAAAATCAGAGGATTATTTCGCTGTGGCGCGTCGCGTGGCAATTAATATTGACCGCAACAGGCAGTCCCGCGATGTGCGTCGCAAACACCTCGACATTGACCCCAATTGCCGTTGTGCGGCCGCCGAGCCCCTGCGGCCCTGTGCCGAGCCGGTTGATTTTTGTAAGTAGCGTTTCCTCTAATTCTGCATAATACGGGTCCGGATGCGTTGTGTCAATTGGGCGCATGAGCGCAAATTTTGCGAGCTGCGCCGCCTTTTCCATCGTGCCGCCGATGCCGACACCGACTACCATCGGCGGGCACGGGTTCGAGCCGGCCTTGTCCACTGTTTCGAGCACAAAGTCAATCACACCGCCGAGTCCCTGTGCCGGCTTAAGCATGCGGAGCGCGCTCATGTTCTCGCTGCCGAAGCCCTTTGGCGCAAAGGTGATATGCAGCTTGTCACCCTCTACAATATCATAGTGAATCACCGCGGGGGTATTGTCCTTCGTGTTAACGCGCCGGAGCGGATCCGCTACGACCGACTTGCGCAGATACCCTTCCTCGTAGCCTTTCCGAACGCCGGCGTTGATTGCGTCGGTAAGGCTGCCGCCCGCAATATGCACCTCTTGGCCGAGCTCGACCTTGAGCACCGCCATGCCCGTATCCTGGCATATGGGCATCTCGCACGCGCGCGCCAACTGCGCGTTTTTTAAAATATCGTTTAAAATCTCCCTGCCGTTTTCAGAGGGTTCTTCTCCGCGAAAGCGGCGCAGCGCGTCTTCGATGTCGCTGTTTAAATAGTAGTTTGCATCAGCACAGAGGCGCGCAACCGCCGATATAATTTCGTCTGTTTGAATTGTTCTCATGCTTTTGGCTCCTCCTTCGTGCGGAACACCCAGAATTTACTCCCTAAGAAATTGAGCGCCGTCATCGGTACCGTTGCGACAAGCTTTGCCAGAATTTCCGGCCGAATCATCAGCTTATCGTAGCAGAGCCACAAAAGCCCCTGCATTAAAAAGAAAATAATCCCGCTTTGGATATACATTTTCACCGCAGAGGCGACTGCCTTCTGGTTACCGGCTTTAAACGTAAAATGCCGGTTTAATAGATAGCTGCATAGTACGGCGAGCACATAGGAAATGGTCTGGGCAATGTATTTATACTGCGGCAGCACGTCTTCCGCCGGTCCGAGCAGAATAAGCAGCTGGAACACACCGAAGTCGACCGCCGTGTTAATTACGCCTACGCCGCAGAATTTTATTAGCTGTACAATGGTGTTTTTTAGTTTATCATATACGCTTGGCATCATTGTTCTCATCAAATCCTATCTTCTCATCAATAATATAGAGCGGGCGGTTTTTACACTCATCGTAAATACGCCCGATGTATTCGCCGATGATACCCAAAACGACGAGTACGACGCCGTTGAAAAACAGGCTGATTGCAACAATCGACGCCCAGCCCTCTCCAAAGTCGCCGACGGTCAGCTTACGAATCACGACATAGAGCAGGTACAAAAAGCTTACGATGGAAATTGTATTGCCCAAATAGGCCGCGATACGCAGCGGCTTGTCCGAAAACGAGGTAACCGCGTCGGAAGCAAATTTAAGCATTTTTTTGAGCGGATACTTTGTCTCGCCCGCGAAGCGTTCCTCGCGCACATACTCGACGCTCGTCTGCTTAAAGCCGACCCAGCTCACGAGCCCACGGATGTAGCGGTTTTTTTCTTTAATTGTTTTCATTGCGTCGCACACCTTACGGTCAATCAGTCGGAAGTCGCCCGTATCGGTCGGGATGTCAATGTTCGTCAGAGACGACAAAAAGCGGTAGAACACCTTCGCCGTCACCTTTTTAAACACGGTTTCCCCTTTACGCGCAAGGCGCTTGCCATATACGACGTCATAGCCTTCCTTCCACTTTTCAATCATCTGCAAGATGACCTCCGGTGGGTCCTGCAAATCCGCGTCGATGACGACCACGGCCTGTCCGCGTGCGTTGTCCATCCCTGCGCTGATCGCCGTCTGATGGCCGAAATTACGCGAAAAGTTGATGAGACAGACGCGCTTATCTTTTTGTATAATCTGCTTTGCAAGCTGCTCCGTTTTGTCGCGGCTGCCGTCGTTGACAAAGACGAGCTCGTACGCCTCGCCTGTGCGCGCCATGACCTCTGTGAGCCGCTTGTAGGTTTCCTCTATGACGAGTTCTTCATTATAGAGCGGCACAATGATGCTGTATCGAATCATTTTTCCTTCAATCCTTTCTTCAAAAACGGGGCGTGAACCTCCATCTGCTTCTGGTTAAAATACCCAACTGTCAAACCATTTCAGGCCGTCAATATACGATGCGCTGACCTCCATGCCCGATAAAACGGGATAGAACGAACAAAACGCCAATACGCAAATCAGCACGTACACACAGAGCAGCGCCGCCGTCGCGTTGTGCTTGACCGTTAGCCCACGGTACATGTAAACCGTGGTTTTGCTGCGGGAGAGCGCGTCACGCGCCACATAGCACAGCATCAGAATCAAAAACGGCACACAGGTAAAGTAGTGGTAAATAAACACGACTCTTGTAACGCCGACCCACGGCAAATACTGTGATAGATAGCCAATAACCAAAAACAGTGCGCTGTAGCTCTTATCTTTAAACAGCTTATAGATACAGTAAACGAACGCGACAATGCCGAGCCACCAGATAAACGGATTGCCGAACGAAGCGATACTCATACGCGCCGCGCCCGCCGTTTCGCCCGAATAGTACCAGATTGGACGCGCAATCACCGGCCACTCGTACCACGGCGACGCAAATGGATGGCTGTCCGTCAGGCGCGAATGGTACGAAAACATTGACGCCTGGTTGTCCCATATGCTCTTAAAGCCCTCCATGCCGGGCGCGCGCAGATACGGGATATACGACAATACATAAATCAGCGCTGGAACCAGCACGAAGAATACAAGGCACCACAAAATCGTATAAGTGCAGTATTTTTTACACGGTGCAACCGCGTCGCGCTGCTCTTTGGTTGCGCGCGGATTCCCCATTACTTTTTTGTATTCGTAAATCCGCCGTCCAAGGCTGATAAAGAACAGGACAGCAAGCCCGATTCCGGCGTAAACGCCGGTCCACTTCGACGCAATGCCGAGCCCCATGCACAGCCCGCTCAGACCGAGTGGCACGAGCGTCTTAGAAAACGGCGTGTCGTAAAAACTCTTTTGCGTGTAATCGTACATAAAGTAGTACATTAAAATGATGAAGAATGTGATATATACGTCAATTGTGGCGATACGCGTCTGCGCAAAATGCATAAAATCCGCCGCAAACAGGACAATCGCCATACACGCCACGGGTGTACTTTTGAACAGTTTCTTTGCAAACAGATAAATACACGGCAGCATCGCAATACCAAACAGCGTACCGACAATGCGCCAGCCGAACGGGTTCATCCCGAACAGCAGTATCCCGAGCGAAATCAGCACCTTCCCGAGCGGCGGGTGCGTGTTTTCGTATGGCGTGAGACCGTTTAGGAACTCGTACGCTGTGCGCGCGTGATAAATCTCGTCAAAGTAGGTGGAGTTTTTGTAGGAGAATTCCGCCGGGACAAGCGTTTGCTCGTCCATCAGGCTCGCTGTGCCGCGGTCTTCTCCGAGCGGCGTTACAGACGCCGGCGTAAGAAGATTGCCTTCTGTATCCGTGAAGGCGATCTCCTGAATCGCTGTGTCGTAAACCGTTGTTTCAAGCTCGATATAATCAACTGTTTTTCCAATTGTATCCTTATGCCAGCAAAAGACCGAGCCGAGATTTTTTTCATAGGTTTGCACTTGCGTTCCTGCTGCTGTATGCTCGCCGACACGGAGCGTGACCGCGCGTTCCTCGTATGAGCCGGTAAACCACTCCATCTCCTGTACATATGTCCCTTCCGCGAACTCGACGCGGAAGCCGTCTCCGATTTGCATGCTGTCCCACTTTGTTTCCGGCGCAGCCATGTCGCCGAGGTTAAACAGTGCAACTACGGCATAGACGAGCGTGACCGCCGCCATGATGGCCGCGTCGACGCGTGTCAGCCGAGTTTTCGGCGCGGAGGCCATTAGATTGAATTCCCGTGCCGGACTTGTCTTTTTTTGTTGCTTTTTCGTTTTCGGCGCGGGCATAAACGCGGCCTCCTCTTTTTCGTGAAACAAAACGTAAACCATATACACAAACGCCGCGATGTTAATGAGGCAGACGATTGGCATATATGCGCCGTCCGGCGCGGCCGTCGTGTTGTACTGCAAGCTTTGGTGCAGCGTCATTGCCGTGTTTAACAGCTGTCCCGCGCTTAAAAGGCCAAACACGCCGAGGTAGCGTGTGTCTTTTTTATACGGAAACGCCATGATAAGCAGGCACAGCGCAGGAAAAACGTAGCGCTCGTGCATTTTTGCCGCCATGGTAAACATCGCCATAATAATAAATGCTGCCAGTGCAAACAGGTTCGTTTTGCCTTTTTGCTTAAAGTACACATAGGCGCATACGGCAACGATACCGACAATAAAAATATTTGACCATACGCCGTACGGCAGAAACAGGAATTGAATGTCGAGGTCTTTCCAGTTGCCGCCTACGAGCGCAAAAAAGTTGTATGCATTCACAGATGCGTGCGGATAGGACGACAGCGTTTTGATATACTGCTCGATTACGGGCATAAAGTTGAAGCCTTTTGCAAACGGCAGAATGAGCACAAACAAAAGCCCAAGGCTAACGCCCGCTGCAATTGCAATTTGTTTCAGCGCTTTTTTCCAATCGCCCTCCCAAAACAGCATCCGGTACAGGTACAAAAGCAACATCGGCGTAAAGATGACCGTCTGCGGCTTAATTAGAATACCGAGTGCAAAAAATACACATGCGGGCAGAAGCTTTTTTTCACAAATATAGTAGATATAGAGCACGACAAAGAGCGTGAACACGCTGTCGACCTGCCCCCATGCGGAGGAATTTAAAATAACCGCAGGGTTGATGAGGTATAATAGTGATAGACAAACCGCAAGCGTGTTGTTTGTCCGTTTTTGTAAAATATGATAGATGAAATAGCCCGTAATTAGGTCACAGATAATTGCCGGGAGCTTAATCATCAGGGTAAATGCCGCCGATTCGTAAGCGATGCCGAACCACGACTTTACAGCCCCGAGCAGCCACAGCACATACATATAGCCGGGCGGGTAGTCCGTAAAGGCGTCCGTAAAGTAAAAGTTTTGCAGTCCGCCCTCGTAGGCCATGACCGACCAGCTTTTAAAGCAGGAAATGTCCGTGCCGTACCCTTCGATGGACACGGCGACCACAATCCGTACAATAGCCGCCAGCAAAAGCGTCAGCACAGCCGGCGTCAGGTTTTTTTTCACTGAAAGCGGCTTTGCCAGCGCCGGCTTAACGGATGAGTAGTATACGAGTGCGAAAAGCAGGATATAGAGTGCGAGGCAGAGGTATACAATAGCCATGTCAGACATCCCTTCTGTGTATCGGAGTGTAATTTCTTAATCTTTAATGATTATTTCATGGTATGATACTTTTTAATCAGGCCCGTTTTTGATAGCGGAATCAAAACGAGGTAGGCTGCAACAATACCGAACGCCGCCTGCAATACATTACCCATAATTGCGCTCAAAAACGCAACTTCGGCGGAGCCGTAACGCAGCACTTCAAACGCAAGATAGCCGCCAATCATAATAACCGAGCCTGCCAGCATTCCCACGATTGTGCGAAAGCCCAGCGGCTTTTCTTTGCTTGCGATGAGCAGTACGCAAAGCGCCATCAGCGCCTTGATGATAAAGGTAGGCACAATAAAATCCGGATAGCCGGCGAACAAATCCGCCAGCGCGGAGCCGACACCCGCCGCTAACACGCCAATCCAGCCGCCGGGCAGGAAGGCGCACAAAAATACAACCATATCACCCATATGTACATAACCCAAGCCGAGCGGAATTTTCGGAAGCGCAGTCATAATACAGCACAGCGCAGCCATCAGCGCTCCGGCAACGAGTTGTCTTGTAGTAGTTTTCATTGGAATCGTCCCCTTTAAAAAAGATGAAATATAATATATATATATAAAGCTCGCTTAGAGCAATTCGTAGCGGATTTCATCGGGCCATTTGCCGAGCGTATGCAAAACCTTTTCGAGCATGACGCCTTCGCGTGCGTCCGTGCTGTAGCCGAACGTTGTACGAATCGCCATAGAAACAAAAAGCACTGCGCGGTCGACCGCGACGGGCAGGCTGTCGCCCTCTAAGAGCGCACCGGTCAGCACACTCGTAAAAATATCGCCCGTGCCCGGGTACTCGGCCGGCACATAGTCGCACGACACCTTCCAAAAACGTCCGTCTACAGCGTTGTATGCCACGACACAGCTTTTTGTGTCCGCCATTGGCAGGCTCGTGATGACGGCGGTCTGCGGCCCCAGCTTTGAGAGCGCCAAAAGCCAGTCCTTTGCTTCCTGCGCGCTGTAGCTGTCCTTTAACTTTCTGCCGAGCAGAAACGAAGCCTCCGTAATATTGGGCGTAATTACCTGCGCGCGCCGGACCAGCCGCCGCATATGCGGCACGAAATCCGGCGTAAAGGTGGAGTAGAGCTTACCGTTGTCGGCAAATACCGGGTCGACAACCACAAGCGTATTTTCTGTTTGAAATGTATCAATAAAAGATAGGATAATGTCAATTTGCCGCTGCGAACCCAAAAAGCCGGAATAGATGCAGTCAAACGAAATACCGAGCGACTTCCAATGTGCGGCGTAAGCGTCCATCGTGTCCGTCAGGTCGACAAACGTATAGCCGTCGAAGCCGCCCGTATGCGTCGACAAAACCGCGGTCGGGAGCGAGCAGACCTGCATCCCCATTGCAGAAAGGGTCGGTATAATAACGGACAGAGAGCAGCGCCCAAACCCGGATAAATCATGAATCGCGGCAATCCGCGGAATAATATTTGTTTTCATCTGGCACCTCCGGCAGATGTGGAAACCTGCGTAAATATATGAATTATTTTACTACAAATGCCTCTCCTATGCAAGGGAATTTTACGTTTTATGCAGTATGCGGGGAAATGGGAGCGGAAAAGCGAAAAAAGTTCGGCCAAAAAACAAAAAAGGGCTGGTAATGGGAGGCGTTTCGTTGTATAA
The DNA here is from genome assembly GCA_900550065.1 of uncultured Eubacteriales bacterium. Taxonomy (GTDB): domain Bacteria; phylum Bacillota; class Clostridia; order UBA1381; family UMGS1253; genus Aphodoplasma. The sequence goes on from URQR01000003.1 coordinate 21,184, forward strand.
TATACGCAAAGACTATGTCTTTGCGCTTAGAAAAAGCTGCTGTCGGCGCACCGCGCCGCCTCCCGTAAAACGGGAACGCACCTTTTTCGGGCTTGTTCGTTAATTTATTGTATAATTATAAGTAGGAGTTTTGTTTTTCCGCGGCGGGACAACGGGGCGGAACGGTTTGTCTGCTGAGTAATTATTATATACTATTATACTATGTCTAATTAAGTTTCCGGCTGGGCGTAAGGGGGCAAGACGGATGGTGCAGGAATTTTTATCAGAATTTATGGAGAACTTCGGGCGGTTTATGTCAACGGTCCGATTCGCCGACGTGATTGATATTGCGATTGTCGCGTTTATCATCTATCAAGCGTTCCGGCTTGTCCGCGAAACGCGCGCTGAACAGCTTATAAAGGGTATTTTGATTTTAATCATTTTGCTTCAGCTCAGTTCTTGGCTCGGGTTTAATACAATGCAGTATATTCTTGAAAACACGATGCAGCTCGGTTTTTTTGCGCTGCTGATTATCTTCCAGCCGGAGCTGCGGCGCGGGCTGGAGCGTATGGGTCGCGGAACCGCCGGGCGGCTGCTGAGCTTTAACAATCGTGAAGAGGTTGTGGAAGGTACGGTTGACGAGGTTGCGCGCGCGGTCGACAACCTCGCTAAAAATAAGGTCGGGGCGCTGATTTGTATGGAGCGGCTGACGAAGTTAGGCGACATCATTAAGACCGGGACGGAACTTAACTCCAGAATCAGCGCGGAGCTGCTGGTTAATATATTCGTACCGAACACGCCGCTGCACGACGGCGCGGTTGTGATTGGGTCGAACAAGATTTTGGCTGCGGCGTGCTTTTTGCCGCTGACGCATAATAACGATTTGTCGAAGGAGCTCGGTACGCGCCACCGCGCGGCGATTGGTCTGTCGGAAAACTCCGACGCGGTTGTTATCGTCGTCAGCGAGGAAACGGGCAAAATATCAATTGCGCTCGACGGCGGGCTGACCCGTAATTTAACGGTCGAGACGCTCAAAAAGGCGCTGCTTAAAACGATGCAGGCCGACGCGAAAATCATTGATAAGGACAAGTTTACCTTCTGGAAGGGGGCGGCGAAATGAAGAAAGCGTTTGCAAGCGACACCGCCTTTAAAATTTATTCCGTCCTGATTGCGATTTTACTATGGGCGTTTGTGGTGTATAACCAGAATCCGGAAAGCACAAAGATTGTTTCCGGAATTAAAATATCGTATACAAATGCGGCGGAACTGGAAAGTCAGGGGCTGGTTATCCTGAAAAATGATTGGGAGCCGACGCTCGACATTACGATCAAGGGGAGGCGCCTTTCCATCGGCCGTGTGGACAGCAGTAATGTTTCGGCTTCCGTGACAGTACCCGAGATGCGTGCGGGCGAGTATGATGTGTCGATTAATGCGGCGCTGCAATTTGGCGATGTTTCTATTATCGACCAAAAACCCTACAGGACAAAGGTGGTTGTTGAACCGCTCAAAAGTATAGAGGTTCCGGTAGAGGTCAAGTATTCGGGCAATCCGAAGGAGGCGGCCACGTCCGTGCAGGCGGACGTATCACCGCGGGCAATAGCCGTGTCGGGGCCTGCGTCTGTTGTTGACCGTGTGCAGTCGGCCGTAGTGACGCTGGACGTGTCCGATGCCGCTGACGGCGAAAACATTGTTCAGAAATATAAGCTGACGGCGAAGGACGGCAGCGACCTAACCGGGAATGTGAACCTTCGCGTGAGTACGGACGCCGTTGCAATCGTTCCGGCGGTATACCATATCAAAGATGTAGCGGTCGAGGCGCAATTTAGCGGCACTCTGCCGGAGGGGTACGCAATTTCATCCCATATCGTATCGCCTGTATCGGTGCGTCTGGGCAGCAAAGACGACGCGGTGCAGCGTATCGACAAGGTGCTGACGGAACCGGTGGACGTTTCTGCGCTGACCGGGAACGGTACGGTCCGTGCAAAGCTTATCATCCCCGAGGGAATTACGAACATTTACTCCGTGACGGAGGTAGAGATTGCAGTCGAGGTCGAGCAGATCGTAACCAAAACGGTATCGATAGAGAACGTAACGTTTCAAAATGCGGAAAGTGCGAAACAGTACGCGGCCTCCGGGCTGCCGGTGAGTATGACGTTTCGCGGGCCAAAGAGTACGCTGGACACGTTTGCACCGTCTGCGCGTGTGGACGTAGCTGGTGTTGCGGAAGGGACGCATACACTGCCGCTGCGCTTTGAACTGCCTGAGGGCGTGTCACTCATTGGGGAGGCGTTGGTGCAGGTGACGGTCGGCGCATCGTCTGGCCAGACAAGCCCGCCGCCGTCTCCGACCACAACGCCGCAGACGTAAAATGTCATATGCAATTAATTCGTCTGTAACATTGGTGTAATATTTATATAGTATAATAACAATGTAGGATTGAATTCGGTATAAATTACTATACTGTTTGGAAAAAGATGTGTCATACCCGGAGGGGGTAAATCTAAAAGGAGGTTATTGTGAAGATGATGAGGAAAAAGATTTTAACGTCGGTGTGTCTCGTGCTTGCTGTTTCAATGCTGAGTGCAGTTTGTGCGTTTGCTGCACCGTATTCGCTGTCGCCGTGGGCGACGGGCAACTCGAATTCGCTGATTTATATTAAGAAGCCTGCTTCTTTATCGGCGACAACTTCGGAGCGTACATATACGGTTACGGCGGCGGGCAGGACCGGCGTCGATGTAACGATTTACAGAAGGAGCAACTATGACGGCAATTTCTATAAGGTATGGCAGGGCGGCTATTTGCTGACAGGCAAGATTGGCGCAAGCGGCCTTTACGTTGTTTCGATTGAACTGTTAGAGGGCGGCAACAAGATGCGCGTTTATGCAGAAAATTACGACGAGCGTCAAATTATTGATATTGACATCACGCGTCTGACGCAGAGCCAGCTCGATAGGATTAATGGGTATTCTGTCGGCGACATGTTTAGCTGGTAAAATCTTTTGACACAGCATTTGATAAATCGGATGATATAGAATTTAATAAATACCGCAGGCCGAACGGTTTGCGGTATTTGTGTTTTTTTTACATGTTTTATAGCGGATTCCCTTGACAAACCGCGCGTTTTCACGCTAAACTAAAAAGGGGGAGGGTCGGCTATGAAAAAAGAACGGATCAAAAGCGCTGTATTGACCGTTTTGGTCATAAGCAGCCTCCTGCTCACGGGCCAAATCTGGTTTAATCAAAGGCTTTGGCCGGAGGGGTATAACTTTTTTGTAAACATACGGGCCTCGGCCTATGAAACGGTCGCCGGCCTTTTTGGCGCGCCTGCCGCTGAGGAACACGGGCAGGCGAGTATACTGGAGCCAATTACACTGGCGGCATACACGGTCAAGGATTTAGACCACGTTATGGCGGTAATCAATGAGTCGTATGAAAGCTTTGATGTAATTAACGATTATATATCCAGTACGGTCACGCTTGCCTTGACACGGGACGCGGAAAATATTACAAAAGTAACGGAGGAAGCGTGGCAGAAGGCTTTGTTTACACGCGGCCTGTACGTCGACTATGGAGTGGCGTACAATACGGCGACGTTTTCGCAGGTGCTCGGCGTCGCGGCGTCTCCGCTTTCCGAGCATGTACAGACGCTGCGGCAGATAATTATCACTGCGGAGGACAGCCTTTTCAGCACAGTGTCGGTGTATGTAATGGACGAAGCGGCGCAGACGTTTTATAAGATATCAACTGGGCTTGAGAAGGGGGAGCTGGGCACATATCTTTCGATTTTGGCTGAAGAAGCAAGCCCATATAGGCGATTTTCATTTATGAATAACTTAAACGCGCCGCCCGGTATGGCGGGGGAGGCGGTCTATGCGCCGTATCTTGTATTGAGTGAAGAAAAATCGAAGTATCCTGTCTTAAAGGCGGAAAATCCGGTCTTCCGAGAGGACGAACCGAATATGAATGCATTTGCTGTCGAAAAACTCTTGAAAGTTTTTTCAATTAACCCGAAGACTGTTATGCGTTACACGGATGCGGACGAAAATATTATTTTTGTCCAAAGTCAGGCAACGCTGAAGGTGTCGACAGACGGCGTAATGACATATACGACGGTTGCGGGCAGCAAAGGGCTCGCGATTGAGGGGATCGGCGCGGGGGCGGCTGCCGCGGCGGACGTACTGACACAGGGCGCAAAGCTTCCAATCGGCGTTTTAAACGCCGTGTCGAGCGGCGAGGGCACAAAGCTATATTTAAGCGGTTTGGAGGAAAATCAAGGGAGTTATATTGTAACCTTTGACTATATGCACAATGGTACGCCGGTATGTTTGGGCGGCGAGTTTGCGGGAAGAAATGCCGTCCGAATGGAGTTCGAAGGCGGATATTTAAAAAATTATACGCAGATTTTGCGCTCTTATGAACAAATCGAGCACGAGACGACGGTAGAATCCACGTATGATGCGGTCGACCAGATTTTTGAAAAGATTGAAGACACCGATGAGCGCCGCAGGGAAATTGCGTCCGTTTTTGTGGCTTATGACGACGACGGCGGCAACGGGGAAAAGCAGCCCGTATGGTTTTTAAAACAGGAAGGCGAAGCGGAGTATAAAAAGTAGTTTAGACAGAAATATGATTGATTTATGCGGATAATGGGAAGGTGAAAGGATGCCACGGCAGGCAGGAAATACAAAGGCTCCGGCGCGTCGCGCGGGCGCGGCGAAAAGCGGGGCAAGCAGAAAAAAGAGTACAACTACGAAACAGACGCCGCGCAAGCGGTCCGCCGCGAAGCAGGAGGACACAGCCGCGCGCTATTTTGAACTGACCGGCATCATTATGATTGCCCTTGCGCTGTTGTTTGGCGTTTGCCTATATACGCCGTATGGCGGATATGTGGGCGAGGCGGTCCGCTATGTGCTCGTCGGTTTATTTGGCTATGCTTCAATGACAGTGCCGGTATTTGTCGCTGGCTGCGCTGTCTATTTGATGGTGCGGCGCGACTACAACCGGATGTATATCAAGCTGTCGCTTTCTATTTTGATTATGTTGTGCGTCAGCGTTTTGTGGCAGACGTTTGGGACAAACGGCACAAACAGCAGCCTGTTTGAGGCTTTCGAGGTGGCGAACCGAACAGGAAGCGGGGGCGGCCTGCTCGGGGCAATGATTGCAAATCCGTTGCTTGGCGCGGTTGGAAAATGGATTTGCGCGATTATTTTTATCACCTTGACGATTGTATTACTCATGTTTTTAATTAAGCTGTCGCCGGTGCGGATTTTGGTGGGCTTTTTCAGCGAAGCCCGGCGGGAAGCAAAGGAAATACGCGCCGAGGAGTCGTATGAGATTGGGCGTAAGGCGCACCGTGCGGTACGTTCGGCCGTGGATGCAGTTGACGATGGTTTGCGTCCATTGATACAGAAGTCGATTGATATTGATGTAGATACCGATACGGGCGAGATCTTTGAAAAGGAAACAAAGAGCCGGAAAAAGAAGAAAAAGGATCCGGAAATCATAGAGGAACCGTCTGTGGAGAGCGGCGCTGCGCCGGTTGAGCCGGAAGAAGAGGTACCGTTTGATATTCCGGTATTCGACGCAATTGCAAAGAAGGTGAATGTGCCGGAGCCGGAGGTAGAGGAGATTATTTCCGCCGCCGAGCTTTTAGAGAATAACGACATGCCGGAGGCCGAGGCGTTGGGCGGGGCGGAGCTGTTTGACGCGCCCGCAGAAGAGGCGGAACCGGTAAAGGAAGCGCCTGTGAAAAAGGTAGAACGTCTAAGCGCTGAGCAGGAGGCGGATCTGCGCGGACAGCTCGACGAAAATATGAAGGCGATTCCAATCCCGTATAAATTCCCGCCCGCGACGCTGCTCGCGCCGGGAAAGAGCAAAAAGGGCGCGGATTCGCGCGAGGAGCTGCGTGAAACAGCGGTCAAGCTTGTCGAAACGCTCAAAAGCTTCGGCGTGGAGGTAAAGCTTTTGCAGGTGAGCCGCGGCCCGACGGTCACGCGCTACGAGCTCCAGCCGAGCGTCGGCGTAAAGGTCAGCAAAATTACAAACCTTGCCGACGACATTGCCTTAAACCTTGCTGCGGCGGCGGTGCGGATAGAGGCGCCGATTCCCGGCAAGGCGGCCATCGGGATTGAAATCCCGAATAAGGAAGTAACAAGCGTTGCCCTGCGTGACGTCATTGAGTCGGACGAGTTTAAAAACGCGCCGTCAAAGCTTTCCGTCGCGCTCGGCATGGATATTACCGGCAAGGCGATTATCGGCGATATTGCAAAAATGCCGCACGTGCTGATTGCCGGGGCAACCGGCTCGGGTAAGTCGGTCTGCATCAACTCGATTATTACAAGTATTTTATATAAGGCCGACCCAAACGAGGTCAAGCTGATGATGGTTGACCCAAAGGTGGTGGAGCTTGGCGTATATAACGGCATTCCGCACCTGCTCGTGCCGGTTGTGACCGACCCGAAGAAGGCGTCGGGCGCGCTCGGCTGGGCAGTGAGCGAGATGACGCGCCGCTATAATCTGTTCGCAGAAAACGGCGTACGAGACCTCGCGGGTTACAACGAGGTGCTCGAGCTTGACGGCGAGGACAAGCTGCCACAGATTGTGATTATCATTGACGAGCTGTCCGACCTGATGATGGTTGCGCCGAAGGAGATTGAGGATTCTATCTGCCGCCTTGCGCAGATGGCGCGCGCGGCGGGTATGCACCTAATCATTGCGACCCAGCGGCCGAGCGTCAACGTCATCACGGGCGTCATCAAGGCCAATATCCCATCGCGTATTGCGTTTGCGGTGTCGAGCCATATCGACAGCCGGACGATTTTGGACAGTGCGGGCGCGGAAAAGCTTTTAGGCAAGGGCGATATGCTGTTTATGCCCATGGGCGCGTCGAAGCCGACGCGGATTCAGGGCGCGTTTGTGTCCGACAAGGAAGTGGAACGGATTGTTGAGTTCATCAAGGATACCTCCGAGGCGAGCTACGACGAGGATATTAAGGATAAAATCAATGCGACGGTCGGCATAGAGCCGGACGACGCGGACTGTGACGAGCTGTTGCCGAAGGCGATTGAGATTGCGGTTGCGTCCGGGAGCATATCGACCTCTATGGTACAGCGCCGGCTCGGCGTGGGCTATGCGCGCGCGGGCCGTATCATTGACCAGATGGAGGCGCGCGGCATTATTAGTGGCGCGGACGGGAGCAAGCCGCGTAACGTGCTGGTGAGCGCGGAGGATTTACAATAGCAAAATAAAAAAGAGGGGAACTTCCCTCTTTTTTATTTTGCGGAATACTTTAGGTAAGAAAGGATTGACAGGGCGGCGTGAACATAGTAAAATTTAACTGTGTAAATTTGAGGCTTCACGATTTGGATAGGTACAGATTAAAACGATTCGGGGAGGAAAAACATGAAAGGTATTTTGGAGGAAAACAAGCAATGGATTGACGAAACGTGGGACAAGCTCGACAAAAAGCTGAAGGTTGTTTCGCAGCGGTCGAAGGATAAAATCCCGTACACGGCGGTGGACGGCGTACACGACGACCAGCTGAAGACGCGCCCGTCGTGGTGGACGAACGGGTTCTGGCCCGGCTTGATGTGGGTGATGTACTGCGGGACGAAGGACGATACCTACAAAGAGGTTGCGCAAAACGGGGAGAAGCTCCTCGACGCGGCGTTTAAAGACTTTAACGGCCTGCACCACGACGTAGGCTTTATGTGGCATATTTCGAGCGGGATGGATTACCGCCTGTTCGGCGGCGAGAAATCGCGCACGCGCACGCTCTATGCGGCGAATATGCTGGCCGCGCGCTACAACATCGGCGGCGGCTTCCTGCGCGCGTGGAACGAGGACAAGTACGGCTGGACAATCATCGACACGATGATGAATATTCCGCTTCTTTACTGGGCGACAAAGGAAACGGGCGACCCGCGCTACCGCTTCATGGCGGAGGCGCATGCGGACATGGCAATGCGCGACCATGTGCGCCCGGACGGCAGTGTGAACCACATTGTCGTACACGACCACTTCACGGGCGAAGTGCTTGAAACGCTGGCCGGGCAGGGCTACGAGGTTGGCTCGTCGTGGTCGCGCGGCGTGAGCTGGGCGCTCTACGGCTTTGTGCTCAGCTATATTCACACGGGTAAGAAAGAGTACCTTGACACGGCGAAGCGCGTGGCGAACTACTTTATTTCCTGCGTATGCGACGACTATCTGCCGCGTTGCGACTTCAGAAGCCCGGACGAGCCGGTGCTCTACGATTCGACCGCCGGCGCGATTGCGGCGTGCGGTTTGATTGAGATTGCCAAGAATGTCGGCGAATATGAGAGCAATGTCTACATGAATGCGGCGGTTAAGATGCTCAAAGCGATGGGCGAGCAGTTCGGCGACTTTAACCCGGAGACCGACCCGGTGCTCCTGATGGGCACGGAGGCGTACCATGCAGCCGACAAGGGCAAGCATATCCCGATTATTTACGGTGATTACTATTTTGCTGAGGCGCTCTACAAGCTGCGCGGCGGCGACATTTTGTTCTGGTAAAATGAAATAGAAAAGCCCACGGTATTGTCTCGTGGGCTTTTTATCATATCAATGGTAAAGGAGAAGCTAAAATGAAAACGATTCGGATAGCAAATACAGATTTATGTGTGCCGCAAATTGCACTTGGCTGTATGCGGCTTGGTGACCGCGGCCCTGACGGGGCAAAAGCGTTTGTGGATACGGCACTAGAACTGGGGCTGAACTTTTTTGACCATGCCGATATCTATGGCGGCGGCGCGTGCGAAAGCCTGTTTGCACAGGCGGCGGGTATGTGTCCGTCTGTGCGCGAAAAGATGATTCTACAGTCAAAGTGCGGCATTCGCCGCGACCCGGGGAAAGAAACCTACTTTGATTTTTCAAAGGAATATATTTTAAAGTCGGTCGATGGGATATTAAAGCGGCTGCAAACGGAGTACCTCGATATTTTACTTTTGCACCGCCCGGACGCGCTCGTGGAGCCGGAGGAGGTCGCGGAGGCGTTCGAAAAGCTGCACAGTGCGGGCAAGGTGCGCTATTTCGGCGTGTCAAACGAAAAGCCGATGCAGATTGAACTGCTGCAAAAGTATGTAAAGAATAAGCTGGTTATTAATCAATTACAGTTTTCGATTACGAATGCGACAATGGTGTCCAACGGTATTAATGTGAATATGGCAAATGAGTCCGCGGTAGACCGTGATGGAAGTGTACTCGACTACTGCCGTCTGCACGAAATTACAATTCAGCCGTGGTCGCCGTTCCAGTACGGCTTTTTCGAGGGCGTCTTCCTCGGCAATCCGAAGTTTGAGACGCTTAACAAACAAATCGGCATGCTCGCGGAAAAATACGGCGTGACAGACTCCGCTATCGCGATTGCGTGGATTTTGCGCCATCCGGCGAACATGCAGCCGGTGTTGGGCAGCACGAACCCGGAGCGTATCCGCGCGATTGCAAAGGCGATGGATATTACGCTGACGCGCGAAGACTGGTATGGTATTTACTGCGCGGCGGGCAATGTGCTGCCGTAAGGTGTAAAATGGAAAAAAACGGGGAAACTGATATTAGGAAAGAAACTATGAAGAAGGAATGATTTGATATGAAGGAGCGCGAAACCTTTTCTTCAAGGCTCGGGTTCATCTTGATTTCGGCCGGCTGCGCCATCGGTCTGGGGAACGTTTGGCGTTTTCCCTATGTAGTGGGGCAGTATGGAGGCGCGGTTTTCGTACTGATTTATTTGTTTTTTTTAATCGTTTTGGGTCTGCCAATCATGACGATGGAGTTTTCCGTCGGGCGAGCGAGCGGAAAGAGCATCACAGAAGCGTTTAAAAAGCTGGAGCCAAAGGGCAGCAAGTGGCACGTCTTCGGCTACTTTGCGCTGGCGGGCAACTATTTGCTCATGATGTTTTATACGACGATTGCGGGCTGGATGCTGGCATACTGTTTTAAAATGCTGCGGGGAGAGTTTACGGGGCTGTCGCCGGAGGGCGTCGGCAATACCTTTGCCGCGCTGACCGCCGACCCGGTACAGATGACGTTTTGGACCGTGCTGGTCATTCTGCTTTGTTTCGGCGTTTGCTCGCTCGGGTTAAAAAACGGCGTGGAAAAAATTACGAAGTTCTTTATGGTTTGCCTTTTGGCGATTATGCTTGTGCTGTGTGTCCGCGCGGTGACCTTGCCCGGCGCGGCGGAGGGCATTGCATTTTATTTAAAGCCCGACTTTCAGAAATTTCTCGATGCGGGCGCGGCAAATGTAATTTTCGCCGCGATGGGACAGGCGTTTTTTACACTCAGCGTTGGAATTGGCTCTATGGCGATTTTCGGAAGTTACCAGTCAAAGGAACGCACCCTGCTGGGGGAGGCGGCCTATATTACGGTATTGGACACCTTTGTGGCTGTTGTATCGGGATTGATAATCTTCCCGGCTTGCTTTGCCTATGGCGTGTCGCCGGGACAGGGTCCAAGCCTGATTTTTGTGACGCTTCCCAACGTATTTGAGTCGATGCCGTACGGGAACGTCTGGGGCGCGCTGTTTTTTGTATTTATGTCGTTTGCCGCCTTGTCGACAGTTATTGCGATTTTTCAGAATATTATCGCATATGCGGGCGACAGCTTTGGCTGGAGCAGAAAAAAGTCGGTGCTTGTCAACATCGTCCTTGTAACGCTTCTGTCCATGCCGTGCGTACTGGGCTTTAATCTTTGGAGCTCGTTTACGCC
>URQR01000004.1 GCA_900550065.1 uncultured Eubacteriales bacterium
TATTGGATAAATTGGAAGGCTGTATCGAATATGGCAGGTTTTGTTTGACTACAACGTCTATTTGTGATAAAATATACAATACTATTGGAATATGTGTGACAATTATAAGATAGGCTTCACAAACGAGATTCTTTTTGACTGGAAGTGTGTTTTTGTTGACAAATGGTGATAATAGAGCAGAACGGAAGGAATATATGATTTGCATGATGGTGACCATTGTGCTGATTGCTGCGGTGGGCTTGCCGGTTTTGTCGGGGCTGGTTTTGTTTGTTTTACTGCCCGCCTGTCTAACCTACAGTTTTGTTCGGTTTGACATGAAGTATGCGGCTTTGTTGTCGGCTGTGACGCTTTTGCTGCCTATGCTGTTTGCGATGCAGTTCGACCTATCCGTCTTTTTAGCTTGTGTACCGTTTGCGGCGGCGCTTGCTTTTGCAGTCCGGCAGAGAAAGGGTCTGCTTTTTACGGTATCCGCCGGTGTAGTGGGGGAAATTGTTGCGGCCATAATGTTGTTTTTGTCGGCATCATGGGCGGCGGGGGGCTTTGACGCCTTTTACGCGCAAATAGGCAGTGTTTGGGCAGAGGTGCAGGAACAAATGGCGCAAATGCTTGCAGTCTATGAGATTCCGTCGGAAGTCGGGGTTATGTATCAACAGATGTTTCTTTCCCTGCTGCCGGCAATGGCGGTTTGTATGATGGCTGCCTGCTCCTATTTTGCGTTTTATTTATGCGGTGTGGCTTTACGGCGGCGGGCCGCGGCATACGCTGGAATATGTAGACCCTTTAGCGAGCTGAAGGCTGACAAATCGTGTGTGTTTGCGGTTGTGATTTTCTTTGTGGTGAGCCTCTTTGTTTCGGGTGTATTTGCAAAAGCGCTCGTCAATATTGTAGTCATTTTAGCGTTTTTCTTGTTTGTTTGCGGCTTTTCCGTGATTTGTTTTTTTGTAAAACGGATACAAAATAAACCGTTGCGCGTGGCTGCGTTTGTTGTGTTGTTTCTAACACTTTTTGTTACGTCATATTTGTTTTTGTTTGTCGGGTTTGTGGATGCATTTCTCAATATCCGCAGGCTTTTTAAAGAGCAGGGTTCCGAGTAGGAGGATATTTGGCTAAGGCACAGGATTGCAGCAACTTACAGATTGCAGCAACTTACGGGTTGCAGGGCGAAAGGAAATGCGGCTGTTATGAAGAAGAATAAGTGGTATTTGAATAATCTATACCGTGCCACAAGCGTGGCGCAGTGGTGTGTGCTCGTGTGTGCGTTTTTGACGTTTTTGACGGGTGTGGAGCAGTTCTGGCTCGCTATTGCGGAGACGGTATTGTTTTTGGTGTTGATTCTGCTAAACGTCCTCGAGCGGAAACGCCGCGATTTAGACGTGAAGGAGTACGTGCAAACGCTCAACAGCCATATGGATACGGCGACAAAGGACTCCTTAGTTAATTTTCCGTTCCCGATGGTTGTGGCACACTTAGACGGGCGCGTGTCGTGGTATAATCAAAGCTTTGCAAAAATTATTTCGGGCGAGTCGCTCTTTGAGCGCCACATTTCCGATATTATTGAGGACCTAAATTGGAGCGATGTTTTGCGGATGCAGGAGGGGATTTCCCTTACGGTTATGTACCGGCAGCATCAGTACAGCGTCATGGGCAATATTATTAAGCCCGACCCAAAGCGGGAAAACGAATACTTGATTTTGCTCTACTGGCTTGACGAGACGGAGCTAAAGACGATTCAAAAGAAATATTTAGATGAAAAGACGGACGTCTGCGTTATTTTAATCGACAACTATGACGACGTAATGAACAGTATGGAGGAGTCGACAAAACCGCAGATGACCTCTATGATTGCGAAGTATATTCACGAGTGGATTGGCGACGCGCAGGGAATTTTGAAAAAGCTGGAGCGTGACCGCTATATTTTCCTGTTTGAGCATAAGGACTTGAACCGGTTCATTGAGCAGAAGTTTGAGCTGTTAGACCGCGTACGCGAAATCAGCATCGGCAACAAAACGCCCGCCACGATCAGTATCGGTATCGGTACGGGCGGCGACACGATTGCTGTAAACGACGAGTATGCGCGCATGGCGCTCGACATGTCGCTGGGGCGCGGCGGCGACCAGGCAGTCATCAAGGATGAGAGCCAGTTCCGTTTCTACGGCGGCAAGACAAAGGAGCACGAAAAGAGTACGCGCGTAAAGTCACGCGTTGTGGCATATGCGCTCCGCCAGCTGATTATGAGTGAAGACAAGGTTGTAATCATGGGTCATAAGTCGCCGGATATGGATTCAATCGGCGCGGCGATTGGGTTGTCGCGCGGTGTGAAAAACCGGAAAAAGCCGGTTTATATTGTATGCGGCGAGTGCTCGCATACGGCTTCGCGTATCGTGCATGACATACAAAGTTCCGCAGAGGAGAATAAAGGGTTATTTATATCGCCGGAGGAAGCAAACCAAATTGTAGATGAAAAAACGGTGCTGATTGTTGTGGACACACACCGCCCGTCGCTGACGGAAAACCCGGAGTTGCTTAAAAAAGCGGGCGAGATTGTGCTGATTGACCATCACAGACGGTCCACAGAGTTTATAGAGAATTGTTCGCTCGTCTATCATGAGCCGTATGCCTCCTCTGCGAGCGAGATGGTGGCGGAGCTGCTGCAGTACATGGACAACCGGGTCGCACTGACGAAGCTTGAGGCGGAGGCCATGTACGCGGGGATATATATGGATACAAAGAACTTTACGTTTAAAACGGGCGTGCGCACGTTCGACGCGGCGTCGTTTTTGCGCAAGCATGGAGTAGACACTGTTGCAGTAAAGAAGATATTCCAAAGCGATTTAGCGCACTATACCAGCCGGGCACATATTGTCGGCGCGGCGGAGTTTGTACAGGACGATATTGCGGTTGCGGTCAACACCGAGCCGGTCAGCGATGCGCCGATTGTCGCGGCGCAGGCGGCGGATGAGCTATTAGGTATCGAGGGCGTTGAGGCGTCGTTCGTTATCACACAGGAGGGCGGCACAGTATTGATTAGCGGAAGGTCGTGGGGCGGCTACAATGTGCAGGTGATCTTGGAAAAGCTTGGCGGCGGCGGTCATATGACGGTTGCCGGCGCACAGTTTTACGATTCCTCCGTACAGGAGGTCAAGGAGCGGCTCCTGTCGGCGATTGACGAATACATGAGTGAGCGGGAGTAAACAGTACGAATTTAAGAGCAAGGAGTGAGATACATGAAGGTAATTTTACAGGCAGATGTAAAGGGAAAAGGGAAAAAGGGCGATATCAAAGAGGTATCGGACGGCTATGCGAGAAACTTTTTGTTTCCGCGCGGGCTTGCCGTGGAGGCAAACGCGGCGAATATGAACACAATTAAAGGGCAGAAGGAGGCGCAGGCGTTCCATAAAGAGCAGGAAAAGGGCGAGGCGCTTGCGGTAAAAGAAAAGATTGATGCGGCGAGCGTAACGCTGCGCGCAAAAGCGGGCGACAATGGAAAGCTTTTTGGCTCGATTACGAACAAGGATGTAGCCGAGGCGCTCAAGATGCAGCAGCATATTGTTGTGGACAAAAAGAAGTTCCATATGCCGGACGGCATTAAAACGATTGGCACGACCGAGGTTGAGGTGCGGATTTATCCGGAAATCAGCGCAAAGCTGAAGGTGATTGTACAGGCACAGTAGACCGCTAAGGAGAGATTTATATGGATTTGACGGGCCGGGCGATGCCCTACAGGGTGTTGGCGGAGATGTCTGTGCTGGGTGGTATTTTAATCGACCATAACTGCATTTCCGCCGTAAGCGAGCTGATTGGAGAAGACGATTTCTACTTCGAGCATAACCGTGCGGTCTACCGTGTTATGCTCGAGCTTTTTAATACGAATAAGCCCATTGACCTCGTCACGGTGTCCGACGCGCTGAAAGGGCAGGGCAGGCTCGACGCGGTTGGCGGCGTGACGTATTTGTCAAGCGTCGCTTCTGCTGTGCCGACGACGGCAAATATTACCCAATACGCCGAAATTGTGGCGCAAAAATCGCTGCTGCGCCGACTCATAGACGCCGGGACAGAAATTGTAAACATGGGCTATGAAGCGTCGGACGACCCGGACTCCGCCTTAGAGCAGTCGGAAAAGCTGATTTTCGATATTTTGCAGGGCAAGGATTCGCACGGGGTTGTACACATTAAAGAGCTTTTGGGCGACACGTTCCGCATGATGCAGGAAATGGCTGCGAACAAGGGCAAGGTGACGGGTGTGCCGACGGGGTTTGGTTATATCGACCAGATGACGTCCGGCCTGCAAAAAAGCGATTTGATTATCATTGCGGCGCGTCCTGCGATGGGTAAGACGAGCTTTGCGCTCAATATTGCACAGCACGCGGCGATTCGGCACGGCGTGCCGACGGCGGTGTTCAACCTCGAAATGTCGCGCGAACAGTTAGCGAGCAGAATTATTTGCTCGGAGGCGATGGTCGGCGGCAATAAACTCAAGGATGGTACGCTGGACGCAAACGATTGGGTCAGCATTGGAGAAAATTTACAGCAGCTTGAAAAAGCGCCGATTTTTATTGACGATTCGTCCATGATATCCGTGTCGGAAATCCGCGCAAAGTGCAGACGCTTAAAGCAACAGCACGGCCTCGGACTCGTCATCATCGACTATTTGCAGTTGATGCAGGGGACAAACCGCAACAAAGGCGACAACCGCCAGCAGGAAGTGTCGGAGATTTCGCGTTCGCTCAAAATTTTGGCGAAGGAAATCCAGGTACCGATTGTGACCTTGTCACAGCTTGGGCGCGGGCCGGAGAGCCGGACGAACAAACGGCCGATGCTGTCCGACTTGCGTGAATCGGGCGCGATTGAACAGGATGCGGATATCGTTATGTTTTTGTACCGCGACGAGTACTATAATCCCGACAGCCCGGACAAAAATATTGCGGAGTGTATTATCGCAAAGCACCGCAACGGCGAGACCGGCACGGTTAAGCTCTGGTGGGACGGTGCGCATACAAAGTTTATGCATTTGGATAAGCAGCATGACGGTGAGGAGCAGTGAACAAAGAACAGTTAAACTTTATTAAAAGGATCGAACGGTTTTGTAATTCGGAAAATTTGTTTGAAAAAGGCAGCCGCGTGTTGGTCTGTTTGTCGGGCGGCGCGGACTCGGTCTGTCTGCTGCGCGTATTGTTGGAGCTGCGTGAACGCTTTTCACTGACGCTGTATGCCGCGCATGTAAACCACATGCTGCGTGGCGCGGACGCGGACGCGGACGAGCAATTCTGCCGCAAATTGTGCGTACAGTTGGGCGTGGAGCTTTTTGTTCTGCACAAAGATGCGGCGCGTTTTGCCCGCGAAACGGGACAAGGCGTCGAGGCGGCGGCGCGGCAGGTACGCTACGATTACTTTTTTACGCTGCAAAAGCAGCTTGGCCTTGACCGTATCGCCACGGCGCACAATTTAAACGACAATGCAGAGACCAGCCTAATGTACTTTTTGCGCGGTGCGGGCACAGACGGGATTGGAGGCATCCGCGCGCGGCGCGGAGACGGCGTTGTCCGCCCGCTTTTGTGCGTTTTACGTAGTGAGATTGAAGCGTTTTTAGAACAGATGAAGCAGACATATGTGACGGACGCGACAAATAAGTCGGATGCGTATACGCGCAACCGAATCAGAAACCGCCTTTTGCCACAGCTTGCGGCGGACTATAACCCCAATATTGTGGAAACGATTGCGCGCAACGCAGCTTTGCTTGCGCTTGATGCACAGTATCTAAACAGCAGGGCGGCGAAATGTGCAGAAACGATGCTTACAGCGGACGGCTCGGATTGCTTGGCTTGTGTAGAGGCGTACAGCCGGCTCGACAAGGCGGTTGCTCTGCGGGTATTGCGGCTCGCCGCCGAACGGGCGGTGGGAAAAGAATGCAGTATGCAGTACGAGACGGTCATGCGCTGCGACGCGCTTTTTGGCGTAGGTGTGCAAGGAAAATCGGTCTGTATTTCCGGCGGGCTCTGGGCCCGGCGCGAGTATGAGGCGGTACGGTTTTATCAAGCGGCTGGCGAGCAGGCGGAGTTTTGTTATTTGGTTACACCCGGCGAAACGGTATATCTTACAGAGATTGGCGTCAGCGTATCCGCCTCATTGATTTCGGACAAGAAATATGCGCGGGAACGTGCGCAAAAGCAAAAAAACTGTGAATATTTTGATTATAATTCCCTGAGCGGGCAAATATATATAAGAAGCAGAAAAAACGGCGATACCTTTGTGCCGTTCGGTATAGAGGGAAGCAAAAAGCTAAAGGATTTTTTTATTGATGAAAAAATTCCCGCGCGCCTGCGGGGGAAAATACCGCTTGTGGTCTACGGCGGGGCGGTTTTATGGGTCTGCGGCTATCGGCGGAGCAATCTGCACCGTATTACGGGGGATACGGAAATAATACTAAAGATAGAATTTTGGGAGGGGCAGTAAATGGTAATGCATGAAGACGTTGAGAGAATTCTGATTTCGGAGCAGGAGCTTGACGCAAAGGTGAGCGAGCTTGCTAAAAAAATCAGCCGCGATTATGCGGGCAAGACGGTTTTGGTTGTAACATTGTTAAAAGGTGGGGTCATGTTTGCGGTCGACTTAATGCGGAAGCTGACCGTACCGGTGGAGATTGATTTTATGAGCGTATCGAGCTACGGCGCGTCGTCAAAGTCGTCGGGCATCGTCAAGGTCGACAAGGATTTGGACAATTCAATCAAGGGGAAAGACGTTTTGCTGGTGGAGGACATTATCGACAGCGGGCTGACGCTCAATTATGTGCGCGAGATGCTGCTTGGGCGCGAGCCGGCGAGCCTGAAAATCTGCACAATTCTCGACAAGCCGTCGCGGCGCAAAACGCAGGTCGCGGTCGACTACACCGGATTTGAAATTCCGGACGAATTCGTGGTTGGTTACGGGCTTGACTATGCGCAGAAGCACAGAAACCTCCCCTATGTCGGTATTTTGAAGCGCAGCGTGTACGAAAACGAATAATTTTTAAACATTTTGTGAAGATAGTTGTAATTAATAGGTTTTTATGCTAATATAACGGGGTAGCGAGCATAAGCTTCGTTTCTGTGGTCCTTGTGCGGTTTGTGTGCGGAGGGCAGAGACAGTTTTCCTCGTTTCGGCGGAAGCGGTCACAGACGGCTTTTTGTATTTTGAATCGTTATGGGCTAAGGAGTGGATAGTTTGAAGAAATATTGGAAGAGTTTTGGCTTTTATGCGGTGTTGCTCGGCGTTTTGACGCTGTTTGCATATATGCTGCTGGGTACGCAGCCGACAGCAGTCGAAAAGGTCTATTCCGACCTGTTCCGCGAGATTGAGGCGGGGCGTGTGACGGAGCTGACGATTGTCGACAACAAAGCATATGCCAAGCTTTCGGAGCCGATTAAAATCACGGACACAAACGGCAAGGTGATTTCCGACAAGGTTGATAAGATCGAGGTCGATATCCCGAATATGCTGGTGTTTGAGCAGGATTTGGGCGAAACAATCCGCGCACAGGTGCGCGACGGTAAACTCAAATATGACACCGAAGCGCCGGTGAGCCAGCCGTGGTGGCTCTCCCTTTTGCCGATTCTCGGCACGGTGGGCCTGTTGGTGTTTATCTACATTTTCTTTATGCAGCAATCGCAGGGCGGCGGAAAGGCGATGTCGTTCGGTAAAAGCAAGGCGAAGATGAATGTGGACACGAATAAAAAGAAGGTTATGTTCTCCGATGTTGCGGGAGCGGATGAAGAAAAGGCGGAGCTTGAAGAAATTGTTGAGTTTTTAAAATATCCGAAAAAGTTTATTGATTTGGGTGCGCGTATTCCGCGCGGTGTCCTGCTTGTCGGCCCTCCCGGAACGGGTAAAACGCTTTTGGCAAAGGCCGTATCGGGCGAGGCGGGCGTACCGTTTTTCAGTATCAGCGGTTCCGACTTTGTGGAGATGTTTGTCGGCGTCGGCGCGTCAAGAGTACGCGATTTATTTGAACAGGCGAAGAAGAACAGCCCGTGTATCGTGTTTATCGACGAGATTGACGCGGTCGGCCGCCAGCGCGGCGCAGGCCTCGGCGGCGGGCACGATGAACGCGAGCAGACGCTGAACCAATTGCTCGTTGAGATGGACGGCTTTGGCGAAAATGCTGGCGTAATTATACTGGCGGCGACGAACCGGCCGGATATTTTAGACCCTGCGCTCCTGCGCCCGGGCCGGTTTGACCGGCAGGTGGTAGTCGGCGTGCCGGACGTTGCCGGCAGAGAAGCGATTTTGAAGGTGCACGCGAAGGGCAAGCCGCTCGGCGAAGACGTTGATTTGAGCGTCATTGCGAAAACGACAGCCGGCTTTACGGGCGCGGACCTTGAAAATTTGATGAACGAGGCGGCGCTGTTGGCGGCGCGCGACAATCAGCCGCGTATCCATAGAAACCATGTGGAAGACGCAATGATGAAGGTCGTTGTCGGCACGGAAAAGAAGTCGCGTAAGATTACGCCGCATGAGAACAAGCTGACGGCCTTCCACGAGGCAGGCCACGCGGTTATTACAAGGCTTTTGCCGTCGCAGGACAAGGTGCATGAGGTGTCGATTATCCCGCGTGGTATGGCAGGCGGCTATACGATGCATTTGCCGACGGAGGATAAATGGTATCGTTCAAGAATGGAAATGATTGATGAGATTGTCGTTCTGCTGGGGGGACGCGTCGCGGAGGCGGTTGCGCTCGATGATATTAGCACGGGCGCATCGAATGATATTGAACGCGCGACGGAAATTGCGCGCAAAATGGTGACGCAGTACGGTATGAGCGATAAGCTTGGGCCGATTAACTACGGCGGTTCGGCGCACGAGGTCTTTATCGGCAAGGATTTGGCGCAGTCGAAGAATTACAGTGAAGAGGTTGCGGCGCAGATTGATGAGGAAGTTAGAGAAATCGTACATTCTTGCTACGAAAAGTGTGAAAAGCTTTTGCGGGAGCACTATGATACGCTGTCAAGGGTGGCAAACGCGCTGATTGTGCGTGAAAAAATTTCTGGTGAAGAATTTGAGAAGCTGTTTGAAGGTGCGCCGCTCGACGATAAGCCGAGCGATGAGCCACGTACGGCGGAAGCGCAGAAGCGGGCACAGTTCTGCCCAGCACCGGAGCAGACAGAGCAGGCTGCGGACGCTGTGAAACAGGAAACAAAACAAAATGAAACAAATCATACAGAGGAAAAGAAACAGGAGGAATAACACATGCAGGTAACAAAAGATATGATTATTGCGGACGTATTAAAGCTCGACCCATCCACGGCGAAGTTCTTCTTAGACTTTGGGATGCACTGTTTGGGGTGTCCTTCCGCGAGCGGCGAGTCGATTGAAGAGGCGTGCGCGGTGCACGCGACCGACCCGGACGCGCTTGTGGCAAGCATTAACGAGTATTTGGCGGATAAATAAGTTTTGGTGAATGACGACGCTGTGCGCAGGCTAATCGGCCTGCGCATTTGCGCCGTTCGGCGGCAGGAGTTTGCCGCCGTTTTGGGCATATGCGCCGTGGGAAGCCATATGCTGTTTGTTGTTGGGGGAGAAAGTATATGAGCGCTTATTTGAAACGCATGGGCACGCGGCTCGGGACGCTGTTTTCGGGCGGGGTACTCTTGCGGGAGCAGAAGCTGTTTATGGCGGCGGTGTCGCTGTTTTTTGTGGCGGCTGGGCTCTCGGGAATGTTTGTCAATACATTTATCTATTCGTGTGCCTATACGAGCGGCGAGCTTGTTTCAGGCATTAAAAGCGTTGCCTACTACAACCTTTGCCTTTATGCATCGATGGCGGTCTTTTCGGTCGTAATTGGTATCGTGGGCAAGGGCTTGCAGTCGCGCCTTTTGATGGGGACGGGGCTTTGCCTGTACGCGCTTGTTTTTGTGCTGCTTTTGTTATTGGGAAAAGAATGTATCAATTATATTTGGGCGCTGGGCTTTTTAAGCGGAATGGGGACGGCTCTGTTCCAGTTTACCTACAGTGATGCGGTCACGTTTGCAACCAGTGGGGAAAACCGGGATTACTACTTGTCGATTCAGGGGATCATCAACGCCGTGACGGCGGTGTTAACGCCGTTGGCTGCAGGGGTACTGATTGACCTGATTGGCGGATTCAATGGTTATACGGTTCTGTTTTCAGTTATTTTGGTTGTATTGGCGGCCTGCTTTGTGTGTTGTTTAGGGCTGACGTACAGCGACGGGAAAAAGCCGAATACGCACTTCGGCAACGTTTTTCTCTATTCGATTCGCGATAAAAGTATGCGATATGCATCACTCGGCGAGCTGATAAGCGGCATACGAGAAGGCGTTATGGCGTTTTTGGTGCCGGTATTGTTGTTTGTGCTTGGTTTCTCCAATATAGCTGTTGGACTGTATGTATTTGTATTCACAGGCTTACAGCTCGTTTTTTCAAGATGGGCGCAGGAGAAGACAAATGTACGCAATAGAGCTTATATCATATTCCTTTCCTGCCTGTTGTTTGGCGGGATTGGGTTTGTCTTTATGGCGGGCGTGGATATTGTGCCAATCTTTTCTTACGGTATTGTGACAGCGGTTGTACAAAGCTTTTTTGCTGCCGCGGTGTTTTATGTGTTCTATGAAGCCGCCTATAAAATCCCGAATGGGTATCATAAAAATTTAGAAATTTTGACGATTCGCGAGTTTTACCGCAATGTCGGACGTGTGACTGGTATCTTTGTGCTTCTGCTTATGCCGCAGGAAACAAAGCATCTTGTGTATGCGGTAATTATACTGGGAGTTAGCCAGCTTTTTGCTTGGGTACTGTTTGCGTGCTCTGGCTTACAGCTTCGTAAGAAGGAGCGTAGGCTGCGTAGCGGATCAGCGAAGTAAAGGTGTGATGCGATGTGTTTGTTATAAAAAATGCGGTTGTTTTAAATGACCGGTTCCAATTCACTGCGGCGGATGTTGCGGTGGACGGCAAGAAGATTGTACAGGTTGCGCCGCAAAATACGCTGGATTTTGGCGAGGGACAAGTTATTGACGCGGCTGGTGCGTATTTGCTGCCGGGGCTCGTGAATATACATACGCATGGCGCAGTTGGATATGACAGCAGCGACTGCAGCTATGCGGGGCTTAACGCGATGAGTATATTTTGGGCGCGTACGGGGACGACCTCGTTTCTTCCTACCACGACGACAGCACTGTACGACGATACGGTCAAAGCGATGGAAGAGATTGCCGGCGCGGCAAAGCGTGGCGTTTCGGGTGCAAAGATAGCCGGAATCAATATGGAGGGGCCGTACTTGTCCGCGCAGTATAAGGGTGCGCATAGGGCCGATTGGCTCCGCAGTGTACATGAGTTTGCGTTTGACACGGTGCAGGCGGCGGCCGGCGGTATGATTAAATTAGTTACAGTAGCGCCAGAAACGGACGGCGCGCTTGCGTTTATTAAAGAGTACAGTGAGCACGTGCATATATCGCTCGGGCACACAGGCGCGGATTTTGACACTTGTATGGCGGCGTTTGAAAACGGCGCGTCGCAGGTGACACATTTGTTCAATGCGATGCCGCCGGTTCACCATAGAAAACTCAGCCTAATTGCTGCGGCGTTTGAGAGCGGCGCGCGGGTGGAGCTGATTGGCGACGGATTGCATGTCAGCCCTATAGTGGCCGTGATGGCGTATCGGATGTTTGGCGCAGATAAGATGATTCTAATTAATGACAGCATGAACGCCGCTGGCCTTGACGAGGGCAGTTATGAGTTTTGTGGGATGCATGTAATCGTGAAAGACGGTATGGCACGACAGGAGGATGGCACGATTTGCGGCGGTATTGCGCCGTTGTTCGACTGTGTTAAAAATATGGTATCGTGGGGCGTCCCGCTTGCAGAAGCGGTGAAAATGGCGTCTTATAACCCGGCATGCGCCATAGGGTTGCAGGAGAGAATCGGCAGCATTGCCGCCGGAAAGGACGCGGACCTACTTCTTGTTTCAAAAGAGCTTAATTTGCAGAAGGTTTTTGTGGACGGGAAAGCTGTGAAGAATAAGTAGACATTTTATGGCATGTGTGATATAATATACGCAAGAACTACGTTCTTGCGCGATGGCACGCTCGCGTGACGTTAGAAGAAGCCACTGCCGGGACACTGTCCCTCCCTGCGGCAAATGCCGCATTGTGTCTTTTTCGGGTCTGCGCACTGAATCATGATAGAATATATTAAAAAATCGTATGTTTCATTGAAAACTGATACAGGGTTTTGGGAAAGGAGGCAATTATGGCGGAAAAAAAGACGAAGAGCAAGCTTTTGATGTACAAAGGCAAACCGCTTGTGCGGCAGGGAAACGTCATTTTTTATGGCAATCCGGGAGATAAATATATTGTTTCGTTTGTACTGGATAATTTTGAAAAGATGGGTCAAACCGATGTCGCGGGGCATGTGGTGATCCAGCTTCAGCAGAACGACATATATTTGAACCCAAAAAATAAGATGATTAAAAAAGCGGAGCGCGACGACCTTTGGTCGGCGATTGACATCGGCGCGTTCTGGCTTGAGGATGCGCTTGCGCAAGGATAAGCAACTAAAAAACGTACACGAAGCCGTGTACGTTTTTTTATTTTGCTGTTTTAGTGAACGGAGCTGCTGATATATCCTTTTTGAACATTATAGCTGATTGGCTGCGCTTCAAAGGTAAAGCTTTGGCACAGCTTTGCGCGCGTCTCTGGATAAGCGTCGAGGTATTTCACAAATTGGTAGACGACCTCGCCGCCCTGTGCTTTCTGTATGAGCGAGAACGGACGCAGGGTGTTGTCGTCAAAGCCCTTAATCAATCCGTATCCCTCCATATTTTTTATAGCTTGAACCGCCCAAAGGGGTATATCGTTCACATCTGCGAAATCCAAATCAATCGTGCTTTCATAGTCTGGGTTGATTGCGTTGTTTACCATAACGAACGCCTCAACTCTTGTGAGCGAATTATTCGCGCCAAAGTATATCCTGTCACCGTCGGCGATACCGTTGATGATACCGGCTTCCATTGCGCGGTAGGCCGGCTCGATTAAATAAGACGGCATCTCGTCCTCGTCGGCAAAGCGGGCGCTGCCGGTGTACTCCGGCAAACTATCGAGCCCTACCGCCGCCGTCAGCAGGAGGACAAAATCCCCACGTGTAAGTTGCTTGTCAGGGTGGTAATAGTATTGGTTACCGATTTTTTCGCCGATAGTGATGTTGCGTTCGACCAGCATAGCCGCTGAATAAGCCGCCCAATGCGTCCCGAGGTCTGCGTATTGGAACAGAGTGGTTTCGGGCGTATCTTCAATTGTGATGGTGATGGTAGCCGGCTCCGATTCATAAGGGGAGAATACGAGCTTAAAGGTAAAAGAGTCCTCGCCCGTCTGGTCGGTAAAGGGTGTATACGTGAATGCGCCGGAGTGTACGTCCGTTACATCGACCTTTCCCTTTGTCGGCGCATCAACAATCATAAATTCCGGCTGACCCGACAGTTCGGTTTCTGAATGTCCGACGAGGGTCGAGGATACCGGCGTATTCTTTTTTGTTGTAATGCTTGCGTTTTCTACGCGCAGCGGCCCGCTGGTAACGTCTGTGATTGAAATTGAGATTGTTGCCGCTTTGGAATATTGCCCCGTCGTTTTTGCTTGGTACTGAAACGTTGTTGTGTATACGGCGTCCTGTTCCGGTGTATACAATAGCTCCCCAGCGTTTTCAATCGGGATTTCCGGCGTATCGGTCACGGGCGCACCTTGATAGGTAAGGCTGCCCCGGTCGGGAAGGCTTAAAAGCTGAATCATTGTCACTTCGCCGTCTTCCGCTGTGACGTTTAACTTAAAATCGTCCGGCGAGAAGTACACGGCGCTGTTTTGCGTCTGCGTCTTTGAAAAGTCGGCTGCTTGTGGCAATGTGTCAGCAGCGGCATAGACGAACGACGACAAAAACAGGATACAGACCAAAACGCAGAAGCGTTTAAAGTCCAGTTTTGCTGTGTTCATGTTATTTCCTCCTTTTTCGTAATTCAATTGATATTCATGTAAAAAAGTTTATTTCTCGCTTATATTTTTTGCTCTGTTAAAAATTTAATACAAGAGTAAATTTTGATGAATTACTATTTGTTTCCATGATGCAATGCTTTACGGATATTTTAATTCTTTTGTGACGTTTCTGTATGAATTGGGCTATTTTAAATTGTTACAATTATTACAAACAAAAGCAAAAACTTAATATATTCAAAGTATAAATATGGCGAAAACAAATAGGAATCAACGAAAAAATGTTGTTATTTTTTTGACAAACGATGTATAAGGCATGTCTTAAAAAGCTTGATACAGCGCGGTTTTTGACAAAAACCTCCCTGTTTTTTGACACGCAGAGCAGTCAAAGCATATAGTATATGTATCGGTTTTTAAATTTATTACGAAATATTAAAAAAGTTATTAAAAAGGTTTGACAAATACAAAAATTTATAGTACAATAAAAACCGTGGTGAAAAATTTTAGGGATTTTTGGAGGTTGTATTATGAAAGTAATACATAAGATGATTGCGGCGTTTACGTCGGCCGCAGCAGTCTCTCTCGCAGTTTTTGGCGTCGCGGCTTTCGCGCAGGACGGCGTAGTGAATGCAAGTGCTTTGAATGTACGGGATTACCCGTCTTATGAAGGGGCGGTTGTCGGTAAGATTCAGAACAACACAATGGTGAATGTGCTTTCTGAGGGCGACGGCTGGCTTACAATTGATTATAATGGAAGACAGTGTTATGTTGCGGGCGAGTACGTGAATCTCGCACAGCCGGATCGGTTGGTGCTCAAAACGTATTTTGATACGCCGATTTACGGTAAGGCGAATGTGAATGGTTTGTTTGTAAGAAACGGCGCAAGGTTCGACTGTTCAATTGTTGATGCAGTTTCTAAAGGAACGAAGTTTATTATTTATGGCGAGGAAAACGGCTTCTTTATCGTACAGATTGACGGTGTTGAGCGTTATATTTGTACAGAGTATCTCGACGGTATATCTGAGGAAGAGTATTACTATGAGCCGACCGGCGCGCAGCAGGTTGTAGACGTAGCGATGCAGTACATTGGGACGCCGTATCGGTATGGCGGCTCAAGTCCGAGCGGGTTTGACTGCTCCGGCTTTACCTCTTATGTTTATCGCCAATTGGGCGTTTCGCTCAGCCGTACGGCAGCAGGTCAGACGGGTAATGGCTACGAAGTGAGCAAGAGCGAGCTTCTGCCGGGCGACCTTGTAATGTTTGGTCCGTACAGCGGCGGCGGTATCGGCCACGTTGGGATTTACGTTGGGGACGGAAACATGGTACATTCTCCGCAGCCGGGCAAGTCGGTATGCGTTGAGTCGATTTACTCCAACTACTATAATTCCCGTTATGTGACGGCGAGAAGAATTTTTTAAAGTAAAATAAAAGCAGGATATACGGTCAGACGCCATGTTTTGGCGTCTGATTTCTTTATATTAAAACAGATAGGGAATTTTTGGTATGAGAAAAGTGGTTTTATCTTGTTTAGTGGCGTATATTTTAGGAATACTGGCGTTTGAAACACTTAGTGCGGCAGCGCTTATGTTTACGCTGCTGTTTGTTGTGACAGTAGTGTTCATTCGCTACACATTCTTCTGGAAAAATGTCAAAAGATTTCCACTCCTTATCGCATTTTTCTTTTTGTTCGGCACGTGTTATACTTCCTTTACAAATTTCATACATACGGGCTCTGCGTCGCTCCATCTTGGCGATTCCGTGACCGTGAAGGGCAGGATTGTCGAGGTTTCCGACACGGATAACAACTATTATGACCGCTATGTCATGGAAACGGAATCTATCATTGTTGGTGAGGAAGGCCGGAAAAGCGAGCTGGACTTTCATGAGAAAATTGACTTATCACTTGAAAAATATAAACTTGCGTCTCGGCCAGTACCATATCGGTACGGCGATGTTGTGACGGCTGAAGCGGTTTTGGAAGAGCCATCAATTCCACTCAACAGCACAGACGCGGATTACCGTCCTTCCAAGAAAGCGGATGGAATTTTCTTTTGCGTAACAGGTGAGTATGATGCGAGTTCGGTAGAGGCGCACGTGCGCAGCAATTTCAATATTTTCGATTTGGCACAGTCGGCGCGGGAATATTTTATCGGCGTAATTGACACCTACTTTTCCGGTGATGAGGCTGGACTGCTGCGCGGAATTCTGCTCAGTGACAAAATGGGCTTTAGCGAAGAATTTCGTGAACGGCTGAGCGATACGGGGATGATGCATATTACAGTTGCGTCCGGCCTGCATGTCAATTGTGTACTGGCGGTATTGTTGTGGATTTTGTTTTCCTTCCGGATTCACAAGCGCTATGCGTATCCGGCCGCGATTGCAGTGCTTTGTGCGTATGCATTTCTGCAAGGGTTGACACCCTCCATCATAAGAGCGGTCATCATGACGAGCATATTTTTAGTCGGCGAATTGCTTAGCCGCGACTATGACCGGAGGAACACGCTTTACATCACAGCATTTTTGATGCTGCTGTTCGATCCATATATGATTTACAGTATTGGGCTTCAATTATCGTTCGGCGCGGTGCTTGGTATTATTCTGTTTGCGGCGCCAATTGACAATTATTTGGTGCGGGTGGTAAAAGTTAAGAAGCTATCCTCGTTGATCAGCGTCTCGATTGCGGCTCAAATTTTGATATTGCCGGTTTTGGCGTTTTATTTTGACAAAATTTCGCTCTATTCTATCGTTGCGAATCTCTTAATTGTTCCAGTTCTCACGGTGACGCTCGCGCTGGGGTTTGCGCTCTTTGCAGTAAGTTGGATGGGAACTGCGGTTGGAACAGTTGTCGCGTTTGTGTTGGGCTTGTTTGCAAAATACATAAACGGTGTCATCTATGTCGTCAGCATTTTACCGTTTGCCACCGTGGATATGTTCACGATGAATATCTGGAAAATGCTGGTTTATTATTTACTGTTTGTGATTTTGTATTTGCTAATCATGAAGAAGAGCAGAAAGGCAGTCTTCACAGTATCGGGCATCTGTGCGATTCTCGTAATTTGCATCATTGCCGTTAACGTATATACCGGCTCGCTGCTGCGGGTGACATTTATCAATGTCGGTCAAGGCGACGCCGCGCTGATTCATATTCCGGGTGGGAAGACTGCAATCATAGACGGCGGCGGAAGTTCTGCGGTCAGCGAGACGGATCTTGGCGAAAAGCTGTTTGTTCCGTATTTGAAGCATAGCGGCGTAGAGACAATTGACTACGCATTTGTGTCACATTTTGATAAAGACCACGCGCAAGGAATTGCCGCCGCGGCCCGGCTGATGAACGTTAAAAACCTTGTGTTGCCGCACCGCAGGGAAAACGAAGCAATCGAGTACAAGGATATCATTGAAAAGACGGCGAAAGAAAAAGGAATCAACGTTCTATACTTCATGGAGGGCGACAGCCTAACAATTGACGGCGTGCGGTTCGAGGCGTTTGCGCCGACCCGGAAGAATGCAGAAAACAGAGCGTTTAGCGAAAACAACAAGTCGCTCGTTTTGAAATTGACGTATGGGGAAACGAGTTTTCTGTTCACCGGCGATATCGAGCTGGAGGCGGAGAGCAAGGTCGCAAAATATGGCGACGCAATCCGTGCAGATGTGCTCAAAGTTGCGCACCACGGCTCGAAAACCTCCAGCACAGAAAAATTTATCAAGACATGCGCGCCGAAGTATGCTATAATTAGTGAAGGAAAAGACAACAGTTACGGGTTTCCGGCTCGTGAAACGATTACCACGCTGGTGAGAAACAATGTCGACATTTATCAGACGAGCGAGTGCGGGGATATCAGCTTTTACGTCGGCGGCGACGGGATGAAATGGATTGAAACGTTTTATGAGCGGCCGCCGTACGAACAAACTTTTTTGAAAAGCGGGGCAAGCATATGGCTAAAAATACCACAGCCGGCGGACTGATGAATTTAAAGCAGCAGTTGTCGTCGAAGGCGTTTAAAAACGTTTACCTGTTCTTTGGTGAGGAGGACTTTTTAAAGAGCTACTACTTTGGAATGCTGAAGAAAAACATTGTAGAGGAGGACTTTGCTGACTTTAACTATATTGTATTCGAGGGGCCGAAGCAGGACTATAACGAAATTACGATTGCGCTCGAAACGCCGCCTATGATGGCGCAAAAAAAGATGCTTCTCGTCAAGTACAGCGGCGTTTTCGCGAAAGCCAGCGAAGAGGCGAAGACTTTCTGGGCTGCGGCGCTTAAAACCGTGCCGGATTACGCTGTGATAGCGTTTTATGAGGAGGAGGTAGATAAGCGCAGCGTGCTGTATAAAGCGGCTGCAAAGGCCGGGGAGGCGGTCGAGTGCGCCTATTTAGAGGGCGTTGAGCTCATCAATTGGGTCGGCCGTGGCTGCCGCGAAGCGGGTAAGGCGATTACGAAGCCGGACATCGAATATTTAATCCGCAGCTGCGACGGTGGGATGAATAATATAAAGCGCGAGCTGGAGAAGCTGTTCGCTTACTGTGATGACCGGATTACAAAGGGCGACATCGACAAAATTGTTACAAAGATGCCGCAGAGCCGCGTATTTGAAATGATTAATGCGATGCTGCGGCGCGATGCGCGCGCCGTATTTGAGCAGCTTGATGCGCTTAAAACGCTTAAGGAGTCGGCGTTTATGGTGCTGGCACTTTTGCTGACGAATTTTGAGCGGATTCTGCACACAAAAATTTTACTGGCGCGCAGCGAGCCGCATGGCAACATCGCCGCGAAAATTAAAGTGCCGCCGTATTTTGTGCGCGATTATGTGGGCGCGGCGCAGCGGTCTGACAAGGCGTTTTTATGCAGGGCGGTTAAGGATATTGCAGAGATTGACTATGCGATCAAGCAGGGCCGAATTGAGGACTGGATCGCTGTGGAGAATTTTTTGGCGAAATGCTTGGTGTAGAAAAAAATACTTGACAGACGCGGCGCGGCGTGATATACTACTTTAGAAAACAAAGCAGAGTAGGTAGATTACTCTCACCGTACGGCAAAGGCTGGTCCGGTTGAATATGTCGTGGCTCATATATAGATGGGCGATGTATGTATTTTTACGGATAAACCTTGTCGTTTATCCGTTTTTTGTTTTTTCACTTGTAAATGGGGCGCAGGGCCTTAAATATATTATACTGGATGGTGATATTTATTAGTAACAGAGAGCAGCAAATCAACGAGCAAATCCGTGACAGAGAGGTCCGTCTGATTGGCGAGAACGGCGATCAGCTTGGTATTGTCGCAATCGACAAGGCGCAGCAGATGGCGATTGACGCGAATTTGGACCTTGTAAAAATCGCGCCGCAGGCGAAGCCGCCTGTATGCAAGATTATGGACTACGGCAAATATAAATTTGAAGCGGCGAAGCGGGAAAAAGAAAACCGTAAGAACCAAAAGGTTGTCGAAGTCAAAGAGGTTCGCCTGTCGCCGTCTATTGACACACATGATTTTGAAACGAAGGTAGGATCGGCGGTCAAGTTTTTAAAGAGCGGGAGCAAAGTGAAGGTAACGGTGCGGTTCCGCGGCCGCGAAATCCATCACTCGTCGCTCGGCGCAGAGCTGTTAAAGCGGTTTGCTGAAGCTGCATCGGAGTATGGCACAGTTGAAAAGAATGCGAAGCTTGAGGGCCGCAACATGGCGATGTTTATGGTGCCCAAGACGGCAAAGGAAACGAACTGACGGCCTTGCAGCGCAGGGGATATTTACTTGCCGCATATGGGAGAAGACCGGAGCGGCCGTCTAAAAGATAAAAGTATTGTAAGAGATTATAATAAATAGATTATAATTCATTGACCCGTTTGGGAAAATGGCTATAATAAATTGAGAGAGAATGAACTGGAAGGAGTGTACACAAATGCCGAAAATAAAGACGCACAGAGGCGCGGCGAAGCGTTTCTCTTTAACAAAGTCGGGTAAGGTAAAAAGGGGCAGCGCATACAGGAGCCACATTTTGACGAAGAAGACGACGAAGCGGAAAAGAGGCCTTAGAAAGGCTGCTTATGCAAGCGCAGCAAACGAGGCAACGATCAAGAAATTGATTCCATACAAATAATATTACGATTCGGAAAGAAGGGAAATAAGCAATGGCAAGAGTAAAGGGTGCGTTGACCACCAGAAAAAGACATAAAAAGGTTTTAAAGCTCGCGAAGGGCTATCGCGGTGCGAAGAGCAAACTGTTCCGCACAGCGAACGAAGCGGTAATGAAGTCGCTCGTATATGCTTACATCGGCAGAAAGCAGAAGAAGAGAAACTTCCGCCGGATGTGGATTGCCCGCATCAGCGCGGCTGCGAAGATGAACGGCATGAACTATTCGCGCTTCATGAACGGCCTGAAAAAGGCGAATATCGACATCAACAGAAAGATGCTTTCCGAGATCGCAATTGCGGACCCGGCGGCGTTTACGGCGTTGGTGGAGCAGTCGAAGGCTGCGCTTTAATGTAGGAGTTTGACAGGGCTTTCGCGGGTGTGAAGGCCCTGTTTTTTATTGTTAAAAGGGAGGTGTCACAATGCGGTATACGTTTCAGCCAAAGGGCGTCTGCGCGATGCAAATTGATATCGAGGTCGAGGACGGAATTGTACAGGACGTGGCGTTTATCGGCGGATGTAACGGCAACGGAAAAGGGATTGCCAGCCTTGCGCGCGGTCGAAAGGTAGAAGAAGTCATTGATGCGCTTGCGGGAACGCGGTGTGGGAACAAGCAGACGTCGTGTCCGGACCAGCTTGCTGTCGCGCTTCGGAAAATCGCAGAGGGTGCATAAGAAAGGATATATTCATGGAAAAGATGGAGGCGTTTTTTCAAAAGCGGGTAGAAGAATATGATAGCCACATGCTGACTGAGGTTGTGGGATGTAGGGAGGGCTACCGTAAGATGGCACAGCTGCTGCCGGCACAGACCCGAACGCTGCTGGATTTGGGCTGTGGGACGGGGCTTGAGCTGGATGAGATTTTTAAGCGGTTCCCGGCGCTGCGGGTGACGGGCGTCGACCTGACGCAGGCAATGCTCGACAAGCTGCGGCAGAAGCATCCGGAAAAACAGCTTACGCTCATTTGTGGAGATTATTTCAAGCTTGATTTTGGCGCAGAGGCGTTTGACGCGGCGGTATCGTTTCAGACGATGCATCACTTTACCCACGCGAAAAAGCGCGCGCTGTACGAGAAGGTGCGCGCTGCCATTAAGCCGGGCGGCGTATATTTAGAGTGCGATTATATGGTGGAAACACAGCAGGAGGAAGACCATTGGTTTGAAGAGGGGCAACGCCTGCTAAGCGAGATGGGGGAGGGCGCAATCGGGGAGTACCACTATGATACGCCGTGCAGTATTGATAATCAGATACGGCTTTTGCAGGAGGCGGGCTTTGCCGATGTGAAGCTGATGCTCCGGCTGGAAAATACGACGCTGTTGGCTGCAAAAGCGCCGCTGTGCCCTAAGACAAAATAGATTTATTCTGCGAACGAATACGCGCTGTCTGTAAGCTCCACACGATTCTTGTCGAGCGTCGTGTGGAGTTTTTTGTTTTTATCTACAATTAAAACGTCATATCCGTTTTCGCGTGCCAGCGCGAGACCCGCCTCAATATTCATCATAAAGATTGAAGTCGAGAGCGCGTCCGCCTCCATTGAGCGTGCTCCAATCACAGTGACGCTGTCTACAATGCCGTAATAAGGATATCCGGTAGTCGGATTAATAATATGGTGGTATAAAATGCCATCCTGTGTGAAATTGCGCTCATATGCGCCGGAGGTGACGACGCTTGTCCGGCCGCCGGGCGTATTTTGTACAGAAACGACGGCAAGATACGAGCCTGTCGGTGCAAACGGCGTTTGTATCCCGACGCGCCACGCCCGGTTGATGTCCTGCGATAGCCAGTTGTTGCAGAAATTGTCCCATGGGGTGTTGTTTTGCCCGAGCAGCATAATATTTCCGCCCAAGTCGACGAGCGCCTTGTTACAGCCGCTGTCCGCTACCGTCTTTGCAACTTCATCGGCCGCATAGCCCTTTGCAATACCACCTAAATCAAGCTGCATCCCGTCCTTTAAAAACGTAACCGTCTTATTTATTTCATCCAAAACGACGTTTTGGTAGCCTGTCCGCGCAAGCGCATCAGAAAGCTCCGCTTCCGCGGGGACGCGCGGATTTGCCGAGGAAAAGGCCCATAGGTCTGTAATCGGCTTAACCGTGATGTCGAACCGCCCGCCCGTCTGTTCCGAGTAGGCGAGCGCGGCTTGTAACACGGAAAACAGCGCGTCGCTGACCGGAATCGGCACATTTTTTTGTCCAATGCTGTTGACGTATGCGACCTCGCTCGTGTCAAGATAGGCGCTGAATTGTTCCTCCACCGCATGAATTTTTTCGGCTGCCGCGTCGGCGGCTGCACTGCCCCCTGCGCCGTACGCCGTGACAGTGGTGTAGGTGTTTAGTGCAAAAACAGACTTTTTTGTACTGACGCCGCTTTGCGCCAGCGCTAAAAAACCGCACAGGGCGGCAATCAGCACGGCGGCGATCAGATAGTTTGTTAAATTTTTGAGTTTCATTCGTTTCGTCTACCGCCTTTCATATCCGTTTTCGGCCTACGTTACCAAGTGAGAAGATATTATACAATAAATATGGAACAAAGTCACGTGTCCGTGCCGTCGCGCAAGAACAAAGTTCTTGCGTATAAGTATACTGCAAATCAGAAAAAAAGTAAACAGGAGGCGATTTGCACCTCCTGTTTTATCGTTTTATCAATTAGATTGTGCCGAACAGCCGGTCGCCCGCGTCGCCGAGGCCGGGAACAATATAGCCGTTTTCGTTGAGCCGCTCGTCGACAATGCCACAGAACACTTCCACGTCGGGGTGCGCCTTTGTTACGACCTCGACGCCCTCCGGCGAGGCAATGATACACATGAGCTTAATGCGCTTTGCACCGCGTTTTTTAATGAAGTCGATTGCCGCCGCGCTGCTTCCTCCGGTCGCCAGCATCGGGTCTAAAACGAGTACCTGCCGCTCTGCGATATCGGGCGGAAGCTTACAGTAATACTCCACAGGCTGGAGCGTTTCATGGTCCCGGTAGAGGCCGATGTGGCCCACCTTCGCGGCTGGGATTAGGCTCATAAGTGCGTCCACCATACCGAGTCCGGCGCGCAGAATCGGCACGAGCGCAACCTGCTTATCAACAAAGCGCCCCGTCGTCTTTGCGAGCGGCGTTTCAACCTCGCGCTCCGTCAGCGCCAAGTCGCGTGTCGCCTCGTAACCCATCAGAAGCGCAATCTCATATGCCAGCTCACGGAAATCCTTCACGGAGGTGTCCTTGCAGCGCAGCATTGAAATTTTATGCAGAATCAATGGATGATCCATGATATGTACTTGTTTTTCCATGTGTTTTCCTTCTTTCCAAATGATATACTAAAACGAAATCTTATGCGTGTGACAGCAGGGGGAATAGAACCCGGCTGCCGGTAAAAATATTTTCTTTGCCGGACAAAACAAACAGCGTTGTGTCCTCTTCGCGGTAAGGCGCGGCGGTACAACCTGCCGTTTCCAACGGCGTAAAGCCGAGCCGCACCGATGTGGTCTGCGCATCCGCCACAGATGATAAAACCTCCGCAAGCGAAAATCCCTTTCCGCCGAATACGTCGTAGCAGTCGAGGACGCCGTCCTCCTGTGCGGCGATGATTACAGCATCATGCGCCTTAGAATAGTAAACGCAGTCCTTTAAAGAGGAAAGGCAGTAGAAGGCGATTAGGCCGTAGTTTTTCGTCATTTGCAGCGCGGAAAAAGGATTGGACAATCCATACTGCGACCGCAGGAGCGCCTGTCCGTCCTGTTTTTCCATATTTATCTTTTTCGCACTTCCTGTTCCGTCCGGCAATTGCATACTATATTGATATTCCTGCGCTTTACAAAACCCAAATTTTGGATAGAAATTTAATGCGGAATCGTTGGCGAAAAGGTAGACCGTGTCGCACCTATCCTTCCAATCCGCTAAAATTGCAGTAATCAGCCGGCGCGACAGCCCGCGGTTTCGGTGCGTTTCTTCCGTCATGACCGTGCCAATCTGAATATAGCGCCGGCTCTGTCCGCACCATAAAAAGTCCATAACGTTGACGGACGCGTTTGCAAGCACCGTATCCCCCTCAGCAAGAACGTAAGGGATGTAGCTGTCCGACCAGTGCCCCGCCCGATACCATCCCTCGAAGGAAATTCCGAAGGTCTTTTGTGCCAGCGCGTCAAAGCTCTTGCGCAGCGGTGCGTTTTCCCGAATTTGCTTGTGCAGTGTAAGCTCCATACTGCTGTCTCCTATCACTGGCAGGCATTTAGATTTCCTTTGGCAGGATCGCGTTTAACAATACGCCCAGCACAGTCGCAACAAACAGGCCGGAAATGTTGAGCATAACTGAACCAATTACGACCGGAATACCGCCGATTGCGCCGATACCAAGCCCTGTCGTCAAGATAACCGCCACAATCGTGAGGTTTCTCGAATGTGTGAAGTCGAGGTTGGCCTCCGCGAGCGAACGGATACCAATGCTGGCAATCATGCCGAACAGCATCAGCTCAACGCCGCCCTTGACCGGACCGGGAATCGTCTGAAGCACTGCGCCGAACTTACCGAACAGACCTAAAATAATGGCAAATACAGCCGCAAGGCGCAGAATCGCCGGATTATAGTTTTTCGTCGTTGCGAGCACGCCTGTGTTTTCCGAATAGGTCGTGTTCGCAGGACCGCCTAAAAAGCCGGCGGCAAACGTTGCAAGGCCGTCGCCTAAAAGCGTGCGGTGCAGACCCGGGTCTTTAAAGAAGTTTTTGCCTACAACCGTGCCGTTTGTTGTAATGTCGCCGATATGTTCCATAAAGGTAACGATTGCAATCGGCGCAATCGAAAGAATAATACCCCAGTCAAACTTCGGCAGTGAGAAAAACGTTGTCGTCTGCCCAAAACTATTTGTAAACTCTGTTACGTATGGAATGTTAATCCATGCCGCGTTTCCGATTGCGGAAAAATCCATCGCAAATACGCCGCAGAGATTCAGTATCACGCAGAGTATGTAGCCTGATGCAATACCAATCAAAATTGGTACAAGCTTGAAAAAGCCCTTTGCAAACAGCGTGCAAATGATTACAACTGCGAGTGTGAACGCGGCGATTGCAAGGTTAATCCCAGCCTCCGCCCCGATGCCGCCAGCAACGGAAACACCGTTAAGGCAGTCGTTGATTGCCGTACCCGCAAGGCCGACGCCGATTACCACGATGATTGGACCTGTAACAACGGGCGGGAAAATGTTTTTAATTCGGTCCGAGCCGATCAAGTATACAATCAGCGAAAAAATTAGGTACACAAGGCCGGCCGCCATGATGCCGCCCTGTGCGTACTCGATGCCCTTTGTTTCGACCGCCGCGCTGACCGCTGCGATAAACGCGAACGAAGAGCCGACGAACACCGGAACCTTAAACTTTGTACAACAATGGAAAATAATTGTGCCGATACCGGCCGTTACAAGCGCCACCGCCGGGTCAAAGCCCGTCAGGAGCGGCACGAGCACAGTCGCGCCGAACATCGCAAACAAATGCTGGATGCCGAGCGCGTAGTCCTTGCCGGTTAGCTTTTGCTTCTGCATATACGATCCCTCCACTTTATTATTTTAGAATCGGCCGCCTTGCCATAGAAGGCAGCCTAAACCTATAAAATTATATAATAAAGCGTCCCATTTGTCTACAGTTTTATGAAAAAAGCTACAAAATGTGAAAATATTCGATTCAAATTTCACGGGAAATTTAGCGAAAAAAAAAGAAAAGCGCCGGTTTAGCGCTTTTCGGGCAGGATTTCAATCCAATAGCCGTCCGGATCGGCGATAAAGTAGAGACCCATCGCCGTATTTTCAAAGCAAATACAGCCCATTTTTTTATGCTTTGCATATGCGCCGTCAAAGTCGTCGGTCACAAACGCGGTGTGAATCTCGTTGTCGCCGAGGTTCCACGGCTCTGCTTTGTCGCGGTACCACGTCAGCTCAAGCTTGTGCGCCGACGCGCCGTCGCCCAAGAATACGATTTTGAAGCTTTTGTCCGCTGCTTCTGTTGTTTTTATGGGCGTCATACCGAGCGCTTCTTCATAAAACGCAAGGCTTTTGTCCAAGTCCAATACGGTGATGTTGTTATGCGCAATTGTAAAATTCATGTCTTCGCCTCCTATATAGAGTAGTATAAACCGGGCCGGTCCATTTTACAAGAAAAATTTATGTAAGCCGGCGTAAAAATGCGCTCAGCTCTGACCAGTCATGAATATGGAGACAATCGCATCCTACTGGAAGCTGTTGATCTTTTTCGCGGTAGGAGCATGTCAATGCACTCTCATACCAGACAGGATACAACCCTGCTCCGGCTGCGCCCAAAACGTCGGCGTCCACATTGTCGCCGCAAAACCACACCTCCGACGCGTCTAACTGCGCCTTTTTAAGCGCAAGCGCAAAGAGAAGCTTGTTTGGCTTTCGGAGCAGGTATTCGCTCGAGGTAAGCACAAATTCAAACCGGTTTTCCGGCAACAAGCGGTTCAGCCGCGCACGCAGACTATTGCCGGAGAACGCCATATTACTGATTACGCCGCTGCGGATACCGCGGCTATTTAAAAACGTAATCAATTCCTGCGCGCCGGGCATTGGTTTACCGGGATATGTGTTGTCCCAAAAGATTGTCTCGACCTCCTCCGGTGCAGAGGAAAACTCGACTTCGAGGGATTCATACAGAAGCCGCTGGTAAATCAGGTTGTGAAAGTCCAGCCCAGCCGCCCGTACCGGCGTGCCTACCGCTTCATAGAGCCGGCTTGCATAGGCCGCAATCTGCTCAGCGGTATAATGGTTCGGGTTTTTCGTGATGTATGGCATCAGTGCGCGCGTACCGCACAGCGTCCCGGCCTCTTCTTCATAAATCAGCGTATGGCCGTAGTCGAACAAAATCATTTTTGGACATTGCATCCGTCTCATACCTCCTCTTTTGCCGTAGCCAGCAGGCAGACCGCCGCGCGCTCCATACGGTGCTCCCTGACTTCAAGCACCTTAATATGCAGGCCGCAGGCGTCGAGCTCGAGCTGGGTCCCGTCGTCCGGGATTGTGCCGAGCACGCCGAACACAAAGCCGCCGAACGTCTCATATTCGTCCGTCGGCAGCGTCGCGCCGAGCTGCTGTGCGACGTCCTCTAAGTCCGCGCTGCCAAGAATATTCCACGTGCCGGAGTCCGTCCGTTCAATTTCCTGCGCGGTTTCGTCCGCGTCCTCCACGTCGTCGAGCGCGCCGACAAGCTGCTCGACCAAATCGTTAATGGTGATAATACCGTTCATGCCGCCGTGCTCGTCGAGCACGACCGCGAACTGGGTTCTGCTTTGCTTCATACTGCGAAACAGGACGTCCGCTTTTACGCCCTCCGGCACGAAATACGCCGGCTTGACCGCGTGTTCCATCACGTTTTCGCGGCTCTTATCGTCTAAGCGGAAGTAATCCTTCGCGTTTAGCACGCCCACAACATTGTCCACGCTTTCGTCGCAGACCGGATAGCGCGAGTGGCGCGATTCATGAATCGTTGCCGCCCACTGCTCCATCGTTTCGTCCGTCCACAGAAGCGCGATGTCCGTACGGTGGGTGGCGAGCTCGCCCGCCGTGATGTCGTCGAACTCGAACACATTTTGTATTATCTCTGTTTCTTCTTCGTCGATGACGCCCTTTTCACGGCCCGCGTCGACCATCATACGGATTTCTTCCTCCGTTACTTCCTCGTCGTCCGCGTTCGGGTCAATTCCAATCAAGCGCAGAAGCGCGTTCGTCGAAATCGTCAGCAGCCACACAATCGGCGCAAACAGCTTCGAGATAAAGCTAATCAGCCCCGACATCCCGAGCGCGAGCGCCTCCGCTTTCCGCATTGCGACACGCTTGGGCACGAGCTCGCCGAGCACGAGCGTGAAGTACGACAGAATAATTGTAATCAGTACGACCGAAATGGTGTCAAGCGTCGAAGCCGGCAGCGAAACGCCCAGCCCGACAAGCCACTCGGTCAGCATGTCGGAGAAGTTGTCGGCCGCAAACGCGCTGCCTAAAAAGCCTGCCAGCGTGATTGCTACCTGTATTGTCGCGAGAAAGCGGGCCGGCTGGCTCGTCAGACGGGCGAGGCGCACCGCGCGCTTGTCGCCCTGTTCGGCAAGCCTTGCGAGCTTATTGTCGTTAAACGAGATAACCGCAATTTCCGCACAGGCAAAAACCGCGTTTAATGCAATTAAGATTATTTGTAGTAATAACTGCCACAGTAAGGCATTGTCATTCATGATTATTTTTCGCTCCATTTTCTGAAATTTTTTTTATTTTATAGATAGTCTATGCAGATTTATCAGAAAACAAGCGTTTAAAGACGCAAAAAGCACAGCCTGTCGCCGCGGATTCTGCGGTGCAGGTTATGCTTCCCAAAAATAAAACTATTTTTATGTACAAAGCAGGCTCGGTCGCCGCTGCTGTCACTGTCCATGTCGGTCCGTGTACTCCTTTTTTTTAGATATCATTAAAATATCACAAACCTGGCATAATTGCAAGTGTTTTTTAAAATTTTCGCTACTTGCGCTTCCACTCCTCGTCCATGTGCAGATAAAGATTCCGCAGCTGCGCCTTCCGACGGTTCAGTTCGTCCTCGTCCAATGGCGCGGAGATATTGCATTGGCAGCAGCACAGCCCGGCCTCGCTGATGTCAATCGTGTCTAATAAGCATTTTCTGTTCTGCTGATAGATGCAAAAGATTTGGTAACAATCAATTTTCATGTAAATCACCCCCCTAAATATTCAATATATGAATATTTTATTCAAAGATATCATGAATGTCAAGAATAATTTATGCAATAATAGAATATAAGAGGTGTACGGCATGAAAAATATTAAGCGCATTCGTATAAATAGCGAATTAACTCAACTGAAAGTAGAGATGGATACAGGAATCAGTCAAAGCATGTTGTCAAAATACGAAAATGGTGAATTACAACCGACTTATCAGAATCTTTTAATCTTGTCTAAGTATTATAATGTAAGTGTGGATTATTTAATGGATTTAACAGACGAAAAGCGCACATATCCACGGAAAAAGCAACAGAATGATGAAGAAGTGTAGGGGTGGGTCTTTGAACCCGCCCCTACGATGTGGAAATCAATTTTTATAAATACTGGCGGATATCGACCGCCAATTTTTCTTCTAAATTAATCAGCCGCTTTGTAATATCCTTAGAATATTCGTCGGCGGCCTCGTACTCGTTTAAGTAGCGGTTGAGCGACTTGACGCCCATGTTGCAGCCGTCGGTGATAAGGTCGGCGATGGTGTTGTCCGACTCGTCCATTGCGAGCTTTGCGTTGGTTTTTACCCACGACATGCTTTTGGCCATAGGGTTCGGGTCTTTGCCCTCGTCATGGAATTTGTCCAACTGTACTTGTATTTGGTCCTTGAGCTTTTCGTGCTCCTCCTTGCAGTCTGCCAGACGGTCCCGAAACGTGTCGTCGGAGACGTAGCTTACCACTTCATCAATCGACGAAACGCCCATTTTGATTCCTGCGTCACACTCCCGCAGAAGCTTTATCGTGTCTTGTTCAATCATATTTGTTCTCCTTTGCGTTTGATAGGGTTAGTATACCCTGTTTTTGACGGAATACTAAGGAAAAATAGTAAGGAAAATAAAAAAGTCCCGATTATACATCGGGACTTTTTTTGGAGCGGAAGACGAGATTTGTTTTTACATTTAAAACGCAGATTACAACAGCCGTTTAGATTTGGGCTGAAATGTTCTATGATGGCATTGTATAGATATTTCCTTTGCGAGAATTTGCTGTACACTTGTACCTACAATAAAGTGTAAAATTATATAAATATATATATTTTTTGTTATTTATTTATATAATTTTACAAATAAGAAAAAACTTACAAAAACCTATTGACAAACAATATAAAGCCATATATTATAATAATAACTAAATAATTTTTATTATTATCCTGGAATATGTAACATAATAAACAAACGACAGAGGGGTCTTATGATGAACTGGTTTGTATTATTTACACTTTCGGGCAAAGAAGAAAGAGTGGCGAATCATATCAGTAAGTTCTTTGATTCAGATACATTAGTTCCGTTTGTTCCTAAAAGAGAGATTTTGTTTAAATGGCACGGGAGGGTAAATAAAAATATTGAGATATTATTTCCTGGATATGTGTTTGTAAAGTCTGGAATGAAAAATTTAGAGTTTGCAAAAATTTCAAAAATCATTTTGCAGCAAGCAAATGGTACAATTCGGTTATTGGGAGATAAGGAGCATCACCATTATCAATTGAGTAGTAGTGATAGGGTATTTTTAGATGAGTTGTTAGATCAAAATTATTGTTTGGGTTCATCAGTTGGAATTATAGACAGCAATAGGGTCGTGATTACCGAGGGCCCCCTGCAAGGACGGGAAAGTACTGTTATAAAAATTGACAGGCATAAGCGTCAAGCAGTCGTTGAATTCAGTTTTATGGGAGCTGTCCGTCAAATGGTTGTGGCTTTGGATATAATAGAAAAATATGATTGAGTTCTGCAAGTGTAAAAACACCAATGTAACGTTAATCGTCGGTTGGTCGCGTTAGCGTGGGTTGGGATTATACGCATAGTGTAGCTGTGATTTGCCGTGAGACA
The DNA here is from genome assembly GCA_900550065.1 of uncultured Eubacteriales bacterium. GTDB lineage: Bacteria > Bacillota > Clostridia > UBA1381 > UMGS1253 > Aphodoplasma. Next base: position 30,655 of record URQR01000004.1, read on the forward strand.
AGTCAATGGCGAAGCTATGCGTTTTTTTATTAAAAAAATATTTTGAATAAAGGAGGATAAACCCGGCTTTTTGCGTCCGTCAGCGATTATCAAAATTCTTGATTTAAGAAAACCTATTTATCAAAAACTTGCAGTATATTGTCAATAACAAAAAAATAAAAAGAGACTAAGATTGAGGAAGTTTTCATGTCACAAAAGAAAGGAGATTTTGATATATTTTTGTAAAATATATCAAAAAAGAAAAAATGGAAAAAACAGTCCTGCCGATTGTGTATCCCCCTATAACTACATATCCAGCAATCGCAAATTTATTTACAATCCTTTTTGGACATGAGGAGGCAGTTTTTACATTCAACTTATGGCGGTAAAAGATAAGTTTCCGCCTTATTTAGTGTGGAATTTTTATGATAATGGGACATTTAATCAGGTTTTACCCGTACAAAGGATGCCTCACATAATTTTTTATAGAGAGGACAGATTATTCGCTTCAAGATTTTTTGACAAATTTACTGATTATATTAAAGAAGCAATAAATGATGGTTATTATGTCAGAACTGCGTTAGACTTATATTATTTAAATTGTTCTCCTTGTAATATACATAATTTGCATGATGGCCTTATCTTTGGATACGATGATGTAAAAAACAAAATATATGACAGGGAAGATTATATGGACGAGCTTGCCGACCGCTGCACGCAGTATCGTATTGAGCTGTCGCCTAATGTTGCAAGCGACATCGAAAGCGAGAATATAGGCGACACCCTTCAGGCGGTATCGGAGTTTGAGCGAATCGGCGACCTTGCCATAAACATCCAGGAGATTTCCGAAAGACTTGTCGAAAAGAAGCAGAGCTTCTCCGGCGGCGCGAAAAAAGAGAT